>NZ_SDLS01000040.1:0-84372 GCF_004522315.1 Amycolatopsis sp. CFH S0740
CCGCGACGGCGGCCACCATCGCGGCCCCGGACATGGCGACCCCGGCGAACTGCCGCGGCGCGGACGCAGCTGCCGCCGCACCCGCCTTGGCCCCGCCTGCCGCGGCGGCTCCGGCGCCGACAGCGGCGGCACCGGCGGTAGCCGCGCTCGCCTTGGCCGCGCCGATCGTCGCCAGGTAGCCGAGAGCGGCGCCGCCCAGGACGATCGGGGCGATGATCGCGCGCAGGCTGCCGTTGACGTCGGCCAGTTCGGCCGCCAGCACCCGGCACTGCTCGCATTCGTCCAGGTGGTTCTCGACCTGCGAGCGCTCGCGCTTGGACAGTCCGTCGCGCGTCCACGCACCGAGCCGCTCGGCGGTCGCGCGGCAGCGGTCCGCGCCGGTTTCCTGCAGGTGGACCTGCAGGTACGCCTGGCGAAGCCCTTCCCGGGCGCGGTACGCGAGCGCGGACACGCCGTTCGCGGTCAGCCCGAGCAGCGGCGCGACTTCAGCCGGGCTCTGCTGCTCGATTTCGGTGTGCCACAGGACTGCCTGCCAGCGTTCCGGAAGTCGCGCGAACGCCTTCGCGGCCATCGTGCGCTCGAGGCCAGCGACGGCGGTGTCGGAGAACTGCACGGTGAGCGCCTCGCCGGCAGCACCGCCGACGTCGCTCATGTCCTCGTTGAGGTCGATCCGGCGGTCACGGCGAGTCTTGTCGTACGCGGTGTGACGCAGCGCAGTAAGCAAGTACGCACGGAAGGCGCTGTCCGGGCCCTTCCCGCCACGCAGCGTGTCCAAAACCTTCGAGAACGCCTCCGACACGAGGTCGTCGGCCTCCGAGCTGGACCGCGCGAGCTGGCGGGCGAGGTTGTGCGCGGCACCGCTGTGCCGCTCGTAGAGCGGACCGTAGGACGCGATCTTTCCCGCGCGCACCTCTGCGATCAGCTCGGCGTCACTCTTACCGGAGAGATCGGCGGGAACGGTGGACACGGGGCTCCTTCGATGCTCCACGCGCGGCGGACTCCACGCGCCTTGCTCCTTACAACGCGCACCAAGTGTGACGGATGCGGCGACACTCGTCACGCCGTGGTCCGGCAGATGCCTCAGTAGGCGCAGCAAGTTCACCTCCTCGTCTGGTGATTACGCGAAAAAGATCGGGGAAAACGCGTCACGAGGGGAGTACCGCCGCGTCCCCTCCGTGATTGGGGAACAAGATCGACAGGTACCGGAAGGAGCTGGGGGTTCGGTGGACGTACCGGCGACCGGGGCGCGGTTCGGCTCCGCAGGCGACTCGTCGGGGGACGAGACGCGTGCGCGGTTCGAGCGGGACCGCCATTTGCGGGCATTGCGAGCTCGCTGGCGAACAGCCAGCCTCGCCGCCGGCTGGCGTTTCCCGAGCGATTGGGCACTGCCCGAAGTGGACGCGGTGTGCGCGGCCGTCGTCCGGCACGGTTCGACGGGCGCGGAGAACGCGCTGGCCGGGCTTGGCAGGGCGCGGGCCGCGGCGGGAGCAGGGCTGTCGGAAACGCTGTCCGACCTGGCCGCTCTGCACGCGGTGCTCGCCGACCCGGACGCCGTCGACGGATTCGTCGCGCCGGATGTCGACGCCACCCCTGCCCGGCTGCTCCGTGTCACGGCGCTGGCCTGGGCAGACGTCGCGACCGACCAGCTCGTGCACACCGAGGTCACCGACCCGCTCACCGGCCTGCCGTCCGCGGCGTACCTGCGGACCCGGCTCGGCGAGATCTACCGCGGCGGGGTCAACGAGGCGAATGTGCTGCTCACCGTGTCGCTGGACTTGACGTCAGTGTCCGGCTGGCCGCGGTTGACCGCCATGATCCTTGCTGCGGACGCGGTCAAAGCCGTTTTCGACACTGGCGAGTGCTACGCGACGATCGGCCCGTCCGCGGTCGCGGTGCTGGCCGAACGCAACGAACGCCTGGCCACGCGCGGGGTCGCGCTGCGAAGGGCGCTCAACGAACGCCTTTCGGTGGACCCGCAACTGCGCGACGTCGCCCGTCCGCTCGTGTCCGCTGTCCGGTTGCCGGGGACGCACGACCGGGCGTGCGAGCTGCTGACGGAATTGGCGCACAGCTGAGCCCCGGTCCCCCTTCCCGACCAGCATTCCCGCACTCGTGCTTTCCTGGTGTGGTGACCAGGACCGTACCCTCCGCTGCTGACGGCGAAGCTCCGGTGAATCGATCCGGACAACCCCGGCTGGCTCTGCGCCGATCTCTGGCACGGCTGTCCGTGCGCCCCCGGTCGATGCTCATCCTCGCGGTGTTCCCGCTGCTGGCGATCGCGGTCGGGTTCTGGGGATGGACGCACGACTGGAACCTCGGCGTGGACAGCGCGGTCTACCGGGCAGGCGCGCTGCAGCTGCTGCGCGGCGACAACCTCTACGACGCGAACACGCTGCCCACCGAACCGGGCTGGGCGCTGCTCCCGTTCACCTACCCGCCGACCGCGGCGCTGCTGTTCGCGCCGCTCGCGGTCGTGCCGGTGCAGGTGGCCTGGGGTTTCCTCACAGTGGCGTCGCTGGCCGCGCTAGCCCTGTCGATCCGGATCGCGATCGGCGCACTGCCCCGCCCGGCCGCCGACGGTCCCCGCTGGTGGGCCTCGCCCGCCCGGTCGACCATCGTGTTCTTCTTGGTCTTCCTCGGTTTCGAACCGGTGTGGCGGACGATCTTCCTCGGTCAGATCAACCTGATCCTGATGGCGATGGTCCTGCTGGACATGCTCGTCATCGGTGCCCGAGGCAGCCGCTGGGGCGGGGTGCTGGTGGGCCTCGCGGCGGCGATCAAGCTGACCCCCATCGTGTTCCTCGGCCACCTGCTGGTCACCGGCCGCTGGAAAGACGCCCTGCGCGGGTTGGCGACCTTCGTCGGCATGCAGGCGCTGCTGTTCCTGATCAACCCGCACGATTCGTGGAAATACTGGACCAAAACGCTCCCCGACACCGGCCGGATCGGCCCGGTGCACTGGGCGGGCAACCAGTCGCTGAACGCCCTGATGAACCGCGCCACGGACCTGGCCCCGTGGGCCTCGACCGCAGCGACCGCGATCGGCCTGGTGCTCGCCATCCCGGCCCTGTGGCTGATGTTCCGCTTCCACCGGCGCGGCCAAGCGCTTGCTGCGCTGCTCGTCACCGCGTTCTGGATCCTGCTGATCTCGCCGATTTCCTGGTCGCACCACTGGGTCTGGGTTGCGCCGCTGGTCGTGCTCCTGGTGTCCAGACTGCCGAAAACCACCCCAGCGACCGCCTGGAAGCGGTGGCTGGGCACGTTCCTGGTGGCGTTCGTGTTCGTCAGCTGCGTGCTGCTGATCTTGCCAAATGGCCGAAACGTCGAGCTGCATTGGAAGGTGTGGCAGAACATCCTCGGCGACGCGTACATCCTCACTCCAGTCGTGCTGGCCATCGCCCTGGCCGTGCGGTGGGGCCTGCAGCGGCGAGCTCGCAACCGTATTGGTTCTTCTTAGCCCTTTTGCCCTGTTCAGGGTCTTGCCGACCGTTTTTGTCGGTGGCGACGGTTACTGTCTGAATCGCGGTGGTTACGCGGCCGTCCGGAGCCCTGGCTCGCGGACGGGCACGGCCCTCGTTCTGCTCCCGCGTTAAGTGGACAGATCAACCGAATAGTGAGCCCTTGTCAGTTCTCCGAGCCGCCGTAGAAGTCGCCCAGCGCGGTGCGGGTGTACTGAATGAGCAACTCGGCGTGCGCGAAGTCGTCCGGAAGACATTCGCGTGCGGCGGTGAGCAACTCGTCAAACCGGAACGGCGGGGAGACGGTCTTGGCAAGCGGGTGCCGTTCGCGGAGCTGCTTCATCAACTCGGCGAGGTAAATCACGGCCGAGTTGGAGTCGGTAGTCCAGAGCCAAGCGAGCACGTCGCCGAACCCGGTGGGGAAGGTCAACGGCCGGGACGCGCCGGTGAGCATTTCGGTGGCCACTCCGGGGAGACTCGCTTGGCGAAGCGCGTAAAGAACCGGCCGCGGGAGGGTGACAGAGTCCATCCAGCCATCCTGCTGCAGCGGGCCGCTCCGGGGTGGGGTTTGGCGCGCGGGTGTTGCCTGCTTGCGGTCTGGGTGCTTGGTGGTTGCTTCCGTCAACTCGCTTCGGCTGGTGCTTGGTCAGACGGGTTCTCCGGGGTGCGCCGGAGCTGGTGCCCGCCGCCGGGTTGCCGCCATGACCGGTGCGCGCCAGAGCTGCTGCCCGCTGCCGGGTCGCCGCCACAGCCGGTGCACGCTGGAGCCGGTTCTCGCCACGGGCGGTACTTCGCCGCAGCCGGTACGCCGCCATCGCCAGTTCCCGCCGCCTGTCCGCGAACCCTCGCCGTCTCGGCCCAACCGAAGCCGCGTGTAGTCGCCTTCACCCTCCCGCCGCAGCCGCTTTCCGGCGTCAAACCGCAACCCTTCCCGGCCAACCGCACCCCGCCCTCTGCCGCCTTGGCCAGCAAGCCGCAGCCAGTTCCCGCCTCCAGCCCATAACCCCCGCCGTCCCGGCCTAGCCGCACCCCGCCAGCCGCCTTAGCAGGCCCGCTGCAGCCGGTTCCCGCAACTCTCCCGCCGTCCCGATCCAACTGGCCGCCGCCTCGGCCCGCCCGCCGCAGCCAGTTACCGCCGCGAACCCGCACCCCCGCCGCCCGAGCCCAACCCCACCCCACCCGCACCCCCCTCCGCCGCAGGTCGCCCGTGGTCCGCCACTTCTCGCCCAGTAACCTGGGCTGCGTTATGGACAAACGAACCGGTCTTCCCATCGTCGGCATGGTGGGCGGCGGGCAGCTCGCCCGCATGACGCAGCAGGCGGCGATTTCCCTCGGCCAGTCGCTGAAGGTGCTGGCGGCCGACGAGGGCGACGCGGCGGCCCTCGTGGCGAGCGACGTCGTCATCGGCCACCACACCGACCTCGACGCGCTCGTCGACTTCGCCCGCCAGGTCGACGTGGTCACCTTCGACCACGAGCACGTGCCCGGCGAGCACCTGCTCACCCTCGCCACCGAGGGCTTCGTCGTGCGCCCCGCGCCGACCGCGCTCGGGTTCGCGCAGAACAAGCTCGTGATGCGCGAAATGATGGCCGGCCTGGGCGTGCCCGGCCCCGCCTTCGCCGAAGTGTCCACTGTGGACGACGTGATCGCGTTCGGCGGCGAGCACAGCTGGCCGGTGGTGCTGAAGGCGTCGCGCGGCGGGTACGACGGCCGGGGCGTCTGGATGCTCGACACCGCACAGCAGGCCCGCGAGACCGTTCCCGAACTCCTCGAGGCCGGCACCGAGCTGCTGGTCGAGGAAAAGGTCGCGATGAAGCGCGAGCTGTCCGCGCTGGTCGCGCGTTCCCCGTTCGGCCAGGGCGCGGCGTACCCGATCGTCGAGACCGTGCAGACGAACGGCATCAACACCGAGGTCCTCGCCCCCGCGCCGGGGCTGTCCGAGTCGCGCGTGCACGAAGCGCAGGAGCTGGCCCTGCGCATCGCGTCGACGCTCGACGTCACCGGGCTGCTCGCGGTCGAGCTGTTCGAGACCGAGACCGGCCTGCTGGTCAACGAGCTGGCCATGCGCCCGCACAACTCCGGCCACTGGACCATGGACGGTTCGCGCACGTCGCAGTTCGAGCAGCATCTGCGCGGCGTCCTGGACTACCCGCTCGGCCGCACCGACCTGATCGCGCCGGCGTGCGTGATGGCGAACGTGCTCGGCGCGGACGTCTCGCCGCAGATGAGCCCGGACGAGCGCGTGCACCACCTGTTCGCGCGCTTCCCCGAGGTGAAAATCCACCTCTACGGCAAGCAGGACCGGCCGGGCCGCAAGCTCGGGCACGTCAACTTCATCGGCGACCGCATGGACGACCTGCGCGATCGCGCGCTGCTGTCCGCGCACTGGCTGTCCCACGCCGTCTGGCTCGACGGCTACGAGATCCACTGAAGGGGAACACAATGGCGCCGCAGGTGGGCGTGATCATGGGCAGCGACTCCGACTGGCCGGTGATGGAGGCCGCGGGACAAGCGCTGGACGAGTTCGGCGTCGAGTACGAGGTCGGTGTCTACTCGGCGCACCGCACCCCGCAGCGGATGCTGGACTACGCGAAGTCCGCGGCCGACCGGGGCATCCGTGTGATCATCGCGGGCGCGGGCGGTGCCGCGCACCTGCCGGGCATGGTCGCGTCGGCGACCGTGCTGCCGGTGATCGGCGTGCCGGTTCCGCTGAAGTACCTGGACGGCATGGACTCGCTGCTGTCGATCGTGCAGATGCCCGCCGGCATTCCGGTCGCGACGGTGTCCGTCGGCGGGGCGCGCAACGCCGGTCTCCTCGCGGTCCGGATCCTAGCCGCCGCCGACCTGCAGTTGCAGGCGAAGCTGACGCAGTTCCAGGAGGACCTGGAGCAGCTGGTCCTGGACAAGGACGCCAAGCTCCGCGAAAAAGCGGGCAAGTAGGCCGGGGACGCGGATGCCGGTCCGGAACCGGCATCCGCGCATCCCGCAGGTTCAGGCTGGGTCGGGCAGCTGCTTGCGCAGTTCGCGCTTCAGCACCTTGCCCGCCGCCGACACCGGGATCTCCGCCACGAAGTGCAGTTCCCGCAGGCGTTTGTACGGCAGCACCTTCTCGTTCACCGCCGCCATCAGCTGCTCGGCGTCCACTGAGGAGTCCGGCTTCCGCACCACGAACGCCACCGGCAGTTC
The DNA here is from genome assembly GCF_004522315.1 of Amycolatopsis sp. CFH S0740. NCBI lineage: Bacteria > Bacillati > Actinomycetota > Actinomycetes > Pseudonocardiales > Pseudonocardiaceae > Amycolatopsis > Amycolatopsis sp. CFH S0740. The sequence continues at coordinate 6,645 of NZ_SDLS01000040.1, forward strand.
GCCGACCTCCGGACTCGGCCGTCCGACCACTGCCGCGGACAGCACGCCCGGCGACGCGCTCAGCAGTTCCTCGAGCTCGCGCGGAAAGACGTTGTATCCCTTGTACAGCAGCATGTCCTTCTTGCGGTCCACAATGGACAGATAGCCGTCCTCGTCGAGGACCCCGATGTCGCCGGTGTGCAGCCATCCGTCGACCAGCGCGGCAGCGGTCTCTTCCGGACGGTTCCGGTACCCGCGCATCACCTGCGGCCCGCGCAAGCACACCTCGCCCTCCTGCCCGGGAGGCAACGGCTCCTCGCTGCCGTCCGCGACGAGCTTGACCTCGGTGTCGAAGATCGGCCTGCCGACCGACCCCACCTTGCGCACGCCGGACCGGTGACTCGGCGAGATCACCGCACCCATCGTCACCTCGGTGAGCCCGTATCCCTCGGCGATCACGACGCCAGGGAACCGCTGGTGCAGCGCGCGGATCATCTCGTGGCTCATCGGTGCAGCACCGGAGCCGATGTTGCGCACCGACGACAGGTCAGCAGTGTGGAACGCGGGCGTGGCCAACAGCGCCGCGAACAGCGCGGGCGCGCCACCGATCGTCGTGACCTGCAGCCTTTCCGCGTCAGCGACGTACGCGGCTGGGTCGAACCGGGCGTGCAGCACCGTCGTACCGCCGCCCATTAACGGCCCGTTGAGCCCCGCGATCACGCCCATCGCGTGGAACCACGGCGTCAGGTTGATGCCGGTGCCGGTGCCAAGCCGGGTCGGCCATTCGTCCGGGCTGCCGATCTGGTCGAGCGTCACGTCGCCGTTCGCGTCGAGCGCCGGTACCGACCCGGTCGACCAGCAGGTGTGCTGCAGCGTATTCGTGACGACGTTGCGATGCGTGAGCTCAACGCCCTTGGACCGCCCGGTCGTGCCACCCGTGTAGGCGAGATGAGCGAGGTCGTGGTCCACGTCGATCGGCACGTCAGGCCTGGTTGCGGGCTGGTCTGCGAAGAACTCGCGGAACTCCACGCTCCCGTCGCCGAGCTCGCCGGTCGGCGCGACGACGATCGTGAGCCGTGCCGGAATCCGGTCGGCGACCGCCGCGAGCGTGCCCGAGACGGGCCCGAACGTCACGACCGCGGCGGCCCCGCAGTCAGTGAGCTGGAAGGCGAGGTCGTCCGGCGGGAGCAGCGGGTTCGTCGGACTGAACGTCGCCCCGGCCAGCAGGATGCCGTGGTAGGCGATCGGATACGCGAGACAGTTCGGCAGGTGCACGGCGACCACGTCGCCCCGCCCGATGCCGCGGGCGAGCAGTGCTTGCGCGAATTGGCAGGCGGCCTGCCAGGTCTGTGCGAACGTGAGCTGGTCGTCGTCCATAGCGAACGCGACTCGATCGCCGTAGCGCGTCGCGGCGCCGGCGAGTACCGAACCGATCGGTACCTCGGGGTAGTCAAGGGAAGCGGGCAATCCGGGCGGCGGGGTCGACGCAGTGGCAGCCATCACTTGACCATACGAACGGTGAGGCCGAGGACACAAGAAGCGAGCTGCCGCGTTCGGAGTGAACGCGGGCTAACATCGAGGGACTTTCTCCCGTTTCGCTGCAGAAGAGGTGACTGAAGGTGGCCGAGGGCCTGTATCAGCTGGCCGAAGAGCACGAGGAACTGCGGGCCGCGGTCCGGGCTCTAGCCGAGAAGGAGATCGCGCCCTACGCGGCGGAGGTCGACGAGCAGGAGCGCTACCCGGTCGAGGCCAACGAAGCGCTGATCAAGGCGGGTTTCAACGCCGTCCACATCGGCGAGGAATACGACGGCCAGGGCGCCGACGCCATCGGCGCGTGCATCGTGATCGAGGAAGTCGCGCGCGTCGACGCGTCCGCGTCCCTAATCCCGGCGGTCAACAAACTGGGCACACAGCCGATCATCCTGTCCGCTTCGGAGGACCTGAAGAAGCTGGTCCTGCCGTCGATCGCCTCGGGTGAAGCCTCAGCGTCGTACGCCCTGTCCGAACGAGAGGCCGGTTCGGACACCGCGTCCATGCGCACCCGCGCCCGCCTGGACGGCGATCACTGGGTCCTCAACGGAACCAAGTGCTGGATCACCAACGCCGGCGAATCGTCCTGGTACACGGTGATGGCCGTAACCGACCCGAACGCGGAAAAGAAGGCCAACGGCATTTCCGCATTCGTCGTGCACAAGGACGACCCGGGATTCTCGGTAGGCCCGAAGGAAAAGAAGCTGGGCATCAAGGGATCCCCGACCCGCGAAATCTACTTCGAAAACTGCACCATCCCCGCGGACCGCATCATCGGCGAACCGGGCACCGGCCTGAAAACCGCCCTACGCACCCTCGACCACACCCGCCCGACGATCGGCGCACAAGCTCTGGGAATCGCCCAAGGCGCCCTGGACGCCGCCGTCGCGTACGTCAAGGAACGCAAGCAGTTCGGCAAGGCAATCGCAGATTTCCAAGGAATCCAGTTCATGCTGGCCGACATGGGAACGAAAATCGAAGCCGCCCGCCACCTCGTGTACGCCTCCGCAGCCTCCTCCGAACGAGGCGACAAACGCGCTGGGTTCACGGCATCGGCAGCCAAGGCGTACGCATCCGACGTGGCAATGTCAGTGACGACGGACGCAGTGCAGCTGTTCGGCGGCGCAGGCTACACGCGTGACTTCCCGGTGGAACGGATGATGCGCGACGCGAAGATCACGCAGATTTATGAAGGCACGAACCAAATCCAAAAGGTCGTCATGGCGCGGGCCCTGCTGAAGGGCTGAGTTCCTAGCGCTCCGTTGAAGAGCCCCACTGCCCGGATCGGGTGGTGGGGCTCTTTTGTGTTCGAACCAGCCATATCCTGGTGTGTGACTTGACTGCTGGTAGGCCGCGTTAAGCGGAGAGACTGTTGCATGAAGACGAGGTGGCTGTCGACTGTCGGAAAGACGCTGCCGTATTCAGGCACGCTCAAGGCGTAGCGTCCACTGCCCGGGTCGGTGTGTCGGCAGCTATGCGATAGCGCGCTCGCTCCCGACCAAATAGGCGAGGCGCTGAGGCAAAATCCTCGCGGCGAGCATGACGGCAAGTCGGAACTCGGCACGAAGTTCTGGCGGTGGCGTATTCAATACATAGTGTCCACGAGTCTACCTTATTCTTCCAAGTGAGTTCCGGTATTATCGACAACTATACCTGTCGACGTTTCAACTGATTTTAGTTCGGCAGAGGTCGACGCATAGAAAGATCCATCACTTGCGCCACAAGTGGCGGGCACGGTCGTCGCCAACCCGAAACGGAAGGCGGGCGCGTGAACCCAGCTTCGCGTAGCTGATAATGAGATTTGCTCCGTTCGGCGTAGTGCACGGTGGGGTGAGTTTGCTTGTTTCTGTCACCCCGCTGTGAGCGGTTGGCTACAGTGACAGTCGGAGGGGCTTCGAGACTAGATGCTTGGTCGAGAGGCGGTGCGCAGCGCACGGGAGGGACGGGCATGGTGGAGAGCGCTCCGGGGCAAGCCATCGAAACGACAAGGTGGCTGACGGGGCTGCCGATCACCGTCGTGGGGGCGGCGATGAATGTGGCTCAGGGGGTGTCGGACGCTGCCGCGGTGGCGTCTGCCACGAAGGCGGGGGCCGGGTTCACTTTGAGCCCCGATGAAGCGCGTTCGCTGCTTGAGCGGGCGAAGCGGCTCCGGGACAATGCGGGGGCGATGCGCGCGGAGGCCATCTCGCTGACCCAGTTGACGCCGCCGGCGCAGGATCCGGGCAGCACCGGATTCAATCAGCAGGCGGTCAACGCTTTTACGGCTGGCAAGGACGCGAACGAGCGTATGTACCAGTACATGACGGAGCTGGTCGATCGCCTGGAGAAGGCGATGGGCATTGTCCGCGAGTCGGACGGTCATGCAGCTACGGATGTGAAGGCTATCGGGAACAGCGGCGAAGACAAGGGAATGATTTGATGAAGGTGAAGTTCACCTCGTTCTCTGCAGGGATTGCGGCGATCGTTGTGTTAGTCGCTGGTTGTTCTGGTGGTACGACGCCGAGTCCGCCTCCTGTTTCGCCTGATACCTCGACCTCTTCGTCATCTGCTGGAAAAACCTTGCCGTATGCGGGTGCGCCCAAGGTTGAGAATCCCCTGCCGGATTCAGTGCTATCGACGCATCCGTGCGACAGCGCGTTCACGTCGGAGCAGGTGGGAAAGGTCCTGGGGAAAGAGGTACAGGGGAAGCATGCCGATAATGCTTCTCTCGGTGCGCAATGTCACTGGACTAATAGTGATTCCGGTGCTATTTTAACGGTCTTGTATGTAACAAAAGTTTCTGATGGTTTGAGTGCGGTATACGCAAACTCGAAGCCGCAGTCGACGGTGTGGCGTTCGCTGCCATCGGTGCAAGGGTTTCCAGCTGTAGCGCATTCAGCATATGGGCCGCAGGGAGACAAATCATTCTGTCAGGTCAGTATCGGGATCAGTGATCAGCATGATGTCGATGTGTCCGTTACTTTGAGTCCCTCAAAGGTTGGCGCGACGAACCCTTGTGATGTTACTGCTCAGATATCGGACATGGTCGCCAGTAACCTGAAGAAGAAGGCGGGTGCGTGACCGATGGGGTTCTTCGACTTCATCGGCGAGAGCGCCCAGTGGATTGGCGACCGGATCAGTGACGCGGACGACTGGGTCAACGATCGGCTCAAGGATGCGGGAAACTGGTTTTCCGACTTCTACCACGGGAACCTCGGTGATCAAGCCCTTCCGGCGCCTGCGATTGTGCAGCAGGTTCAGCAAGGGCCGGGAACTTCGTCGTGGGACAGCGGTAGTTCCATGGTTCAGAAGATGATCCAGGAGCACAACCAGAACAGCGACGACGCGCAGCAGATCACCACCATGCTGGAATCTGTCTGGACCGGCGACGGTGCGGACGCTGCTCGGGCTCGGTTGAGGCCGTTGTCGGATGCTTCTTCTACTTCTGCGCAGGCGTACGTGGTCAATGGGCAGAAGTTGGTCGATACCACGCACGGCTACAACGACATGAAGATCGCGTTGCAGGCGATGCCTCCCACGCCTCCGCACAAGAATCTTTGGGACCAGGGGACTCCCTGGGACACTGATACCGAGAAGCAGATCAACGAGTACAACGCTGCTGCCAATCACAATGTCGAGCGGTATCAGAAGTACGCTGACCAGGCTAAGACCAATGGTCAGGGGCTGAATAGCGATTACGGTCAGGTTTCCGGGTTCGACGGGCAGAATCTCAAGATCGACTCCGGGGAAGATCGCGGCAAGGGCAAGACCGGGTCGCACGAGAAGGTCTATCGAAAAGGTGGGCAGGATTCTGGTGGGCCTGGGAGTGGGCCGGGGGCCGTTGGCGGGCCCGGGAATGGGCCAGGAACCAGCGAGCCAGGGACCAGCGGGCCAGGGACCAGCGGGCCGGGAACCGGTGGGCCGGGAACCAGCGGGCCTGGGGGTAGTGGGTCTGGGGTTACTGGCGGACCTGGTGGGGTGTCGTACCCGCCGGGAGGTGTCACGGTGCCGCCGGGGTATCGGCCGGGGGATGGTGATGGGACTTCGACGGCTGGGTGGACTCCGCCGTCGGTTGATCGGGGTGGTGGGTCGAACTGGACTCCGTCGACGCCGACTTCCTGGGGCAACGGCACCGGCAACAGCACCGGCACAGGCAACAGCGGCGGTAGTGCCTGGACGCCGGGCGGGTTTGGGCCGTTCGGTGGAGCAGGCGAAACCGCGGGGCGCAGTGGCGGGATCGCGGCTCGGCTTGGCGGCGGTGCGGGTGCGGGCACAGGCGTAGGAGCCGGAGCCGGGGTCGGCGCGGGTGAAGAAGGTGCGGCCCGCAGTGGGGCCGGAGCGGCGGGCAAGGGCGCGGCTGGAGCCAAGGGCGCACCCGGAATGGGTGGCATGGCCGGAGCAGGAAAAGGCAAAGGCGAGGAAGACAAAGAACACCAACGCAAGTACGGAATCGACGACGACTCGGCCTTCTCGCTCGTTGACGAGAACGGCGAGCGGACCCTCGATCCCCGGACCGGGCTGCCTCCTACGCCTCCGACGATTGGTGGTTGAGGGGCTCGATGACGATCATCGACAGACCGCTGCGGATGCCGCGGTCGGTGTTTTTGGCGCTGTGGCACGAGGAAAACCTCGGGAAAGCGCCGGTGGTGGTTGAGGACACCCCGATGTATCTCACCGAGGAAGGCGCGGCCGAGCGGGCGAAGCGGACGCGCGGGCTTCTCGAAGACCTTGGCGGGACGGCGGATGCGTTGCGCGGCACGCTCAAGCTGCTCGCGACGGCGCGGCATGAGGTGTACGGGTGGACTGACTTCGGCACCCATCAAGAGGACAACGGGGCGATTCTCGTCGCGGCGACCAAACCCGACGCCGTTCGGTTGATTACCGACGCGGAGTTCGTTCAGCTCGATCCGGTGTCGCCGGACGAGTTGGCGGCTTGTCTGGTCATGGCGATGCCGGAATGTCCGCCGGCATCCGTGCGGGCGATGCGGGTCAGTCGGGAGTACTACGACAACGGCGGGGCGGACCCGCTGGCTGAGGAGGGTGGCGAGGCGGACGAGTTGCGGTATCTGATGCGGGCGCCGCGCGATGCGGTGCATCAGTTGCATGCCGCGGTCCGCGATGGGCGGGGCGAGCGGAGGTACAGTTCGCCGCTCTCGGTGCTTGATCTCAGTGGGCGCGGGCGGGTGTTGAGCTTCCAGACCACCAACGCCGGCGAGGCGCAGATTAGCGTCTACCCGGGAAATCGGGCCTCCTTGATCGATGCGGTGAACCGGGCACTCGTCAGTTTGCGATAAAAACTAGTAACCGCGTTTCCCTTTCTCGTGTTCCGCGTTAACCAAAGCGTCGGGTTCACAGAGAGGTGAAACGGAATGGGCGTACGCGCGTTCGGACGGGGCATGGTCCTCCTGGCAGCGGCGGTGGTCGCGCTCGGCGGGGGCACCGCGGTGGCAGCGACCGGGAAAGAACCGACCGGTCCGGTGCAGCCGAACATCATCGCCGCGGCGATCTATTCGGCCGGGCAGCCGACGATCGCGCCGCCGGGGGCCAACGACTGGAACTGCAAACCTTCCGCGGAGCATCCGAACCCGGTGCTGCTGTCCAACGGCACCACGGCCAACGCGTACGAGAACTGGGCGAACCTCTCCCAGCGGCTCGCCGACGAGGGGTACTGCGTGTTCGCGGGGAACTTCGGCGGGTCGCCGGGGGCGTTCCTGCAGACGGTCGGTCCGGTGGCGGGGACGGCGGGCCAGCTCGCGACCTTCGGGGACAAGATCCTCCAGGCCACGGGGGCCTCGAAGCTCGACGTCGTCGGGCATTCGCAGGGCGGGATGAACCCGCGCTACTGGATCAAGTATCTCGGCGGCGCGAGCAAGATCGGCAAGCTGATCGGGCTGTCTCCGTCCAACTACGGCACCAGCCTGTTCGGCCTGCTCACCGCGATCCAGGCGATCCCGCCCGCGCGCGATCTCGTCGGCGTGGCTTGTGCGGCTTGCAATGAGCAGTCGACCGGGTCGGCGTTCCTCAAGGATCTCAACGCCGGCGGCGACACGGTTCCGGGCGTCGACTACACCGTGATCCAGACCAGGTATGACGACGTTGTCACCCCGTACACCAACGCGTTCCTCAAGCCCGCGCCCAACGTGAAAAACCTCGTCCTCCAGGACGTCTGCGGGCTCGACTACACCGACCACCTCGGCATCACCTACGACCCGATCGCGCAGCGCGAGGTGCTCAACGCGCTCGACCCGCAGCACGCGAAAAAGCCCAACTGCGTGTTCGTGCCCCCGGTGATCAGCTGAGATACCCCCGCCCCGGGGTATAAACGCGAACACTTTCGCCGACCTGGTTGTGCGGACTCCGGCTCCGGTGTCACAGTCGGTGACATGTTCTGGCTGCTCCCCGACACCTGGACGCCGCACGACGAGGCCGAGCTGGTCGCCGGATGGCGGCTCTGGCTCGAGCTGAGCGACCGCGCGTGGCCCACCGCGTCGTGGGACGGCACCCCGTCCGGCGCGGTGGGTCCGTTGCGCGAACTGCTCGACGCGTGCGACGAAATCGAGAGCACGTGCCGGGAAACGGCCGAGCCGTCCGCGGAGTTCACGGACATCGTTCAGCCGCTGGTGCTGTGCGCGAGCGCGGTCATCTGCCTCTGGTGGGACGACCACGCCCCGCTCGACTCCACCCGCGCGAAGGCGCTCCACGAGGACCTGCGCCGGTTTTCGGCCCTCGCGGAGCGCGTTCTCACGCTGTTGTCCGCCCACGGCGGCTGGACGGAACTCGACCTGGCCCGCCGCCACCCGGCTTGAGCCGGTACTCGGCGAAACTGGTGACCAACGTGCCCTCGCCTTGGGTGAGCGCGGGCAGTGCTTGTTCCAGTTCGTGCGCTGAGACGGCGGGGAGATGACCGTCCACAGTGCACCGGTCGTCGGTGATCACTGGTTCGCCGGGGACTGCGCGTAGCTCGATTAGCTTGCGCAGTACGGCGCTGATCGCGGAAGCCGGAGCCTCCAGTTCGAACGCGTGGACTGGTTCGTACACGCGGGTTCCGGCCTGGCGAAGAGCCTCCTGCAGTACCAACCGTGTCATGCCGCGGAAATCACCGGCGGTGCTGGCTGGTGGGTAGAACGCGGTGTCGGTGAGGGTGACCACGCAGTCGATCACTTCCCGGCCGTGCAAACCCTCGTGCAGGACCTCGTGGACAGTGTCCTCAATGGCCGTGTGGAACGAAAGTGGCAGTGAGCCTAGTTCGACTTCCAGCCGGTAGTCGGTGCCGGAGCCGGGCGGGCCGGGTTCGACACGGAGTCCGACGGTGGCCCAGAAGAACACTCGCTCGTCCGGGGCGGGGCGGCGCACGCGATGTCCAGTCCCGTGTAGACACTCGACCAGCAGCGGTCGCGATTCCTCGAATTCGGCGGCGATGTCGAACTCTTCGGCAAGGGTCGTCCGGATGACTTCCTTCTGCACCTCGCCGTACAGGCGGACGGTGATTTCCTGGTCCTGTCGGCGGATGCTGATCAGCGGGTCCTGTTCGGACAGTCGGGTCAGCGCGGTGTACAGCGCACTGGTCTGGTCTGGATCGACTGGATACACCAGCGTTTCCAGGCTCGGCGGGGCGAAGAACCGGTCCTGAGACAGGTCGGCGCTGTCGCCTAGTCGGTCGCCGATCCGGATCTCCGGCAAGCCCCAGACGCGTGCGACATCTCCGGCCAGCGCCTCGCCGGACACGGGGGTCGCGCCGTGCTCGAATACTCGTACTGCGGACGGGCGGCCGACGCCTTCCGCGCCTACGCGGCGGAAGGGTACCGGTCGACGTGCTGCCAGCGTGCCGGAAAACATTCGTACGTAAGCGATTTTCTCGCCTGAGCGGCCGCGTTCGATTTTGAAGACGGTGGCGTCGAGCGGTCCGTCGCCGCGGCGTTCGCGAGATGGCAGCAATTCGTAAACCCCGGCGATGAGGTCGGCGACGCCAGCGCCGGTGACTGCGGAGCCGAAGAAGACTGGATACACCGAGGCAGTGGATACCTGGCGTACCAATGCTTTTCGGAAATCCACAGGAGACGCTATACCGGCTACATAGGACTCAAGGAAGACGTCGTCTCCGGCGAGAGCGTCGGCTAGGCGGTCGTCGAAGGGCAGCGGCACTGGGTGGGCGTTAGCGGTGCCGAGCTCTTTTACTGTGCTCATTGCGACACATTGCGGGGAAAGCTTGGTACGCAAGGATTCCAGCAGCGACGCTTCCCGCGCGCCGGTGCGGTCGATCTTGTTCACGAATACCAGCACCGGAATGCCGAGCCGGACGAGCGTGTGCATCAGCACGCGGGTCTGGGCTTGCACTCCTTCCACCGCGGACACCACGAGCACCGCGCCGTCGAGCACGCCGACGGCGCGTTCGACCTCCGCGATGAAATCGGGGTGGCCGGGGGTGTCCACGAGGCTGAGCCGGTGGCCGGGCGTACTGACCGCCACGACGGCGGACTTGATGGTGATGCCGCGCCTGCGTTCGAGGTCGAGCGAATCGGTCTGGGTGTCGCCGTCGTCGACGCGACCGGCGTGGTCGATCACGCCGGTCTCGAACAGCAGACGTTCGGTGAGGCTGGTTTTACCTGCGTCGATGTGCGCCAGGATGCCGATGGTCAGTGTTTTCATGCGTGCGGAAGTCCTCAGCTGCGGGAGACAGGCCGAACTGGGGTCGATCGGACTGTCGGCGCATCGGGACTCCTCGCAGGTAGCGAACAACAGCGAACAACACGGCCGCGAGCAGCACATACGCGCGGTTATCGGCACGGTAGCGCCGGGCCGGGCGCGGTGTACAGCGAGTTTTCGGTGCCTGTCGGTTTCCTGTCGATCACTGGCTGACACCCCGCGGCGGTGTTCAGTGCCCTACCGTGGGCCTGGTCAGTTGAATTTTCACCTATCGGGAGCTGTCTGCATGTTGACTCGAGTCAAGGACGTCGCGCTGCTGCTCGGCCGGATCGGCATCGCGGTGGTGTTCTTCGCCCACGGCCTGCAGAAATGGGACAGCGGCGTCGGGGCGACCGCCGACATGTTCAGCCAGATCGGCATCCCGCTGCCGAGCGTCTCCGCGTTCCTCGTGATCGTGCTCGAACTGCTCGGCTCGATCGCGTTCGTCGTCGGCTTCCTGCTGCCGGTGGTCGCCATCGGCTACGCGATCAACATGGCAGGCGCGCTGATCTCGGTGCACGCGGCGCACGGCCTCACCGGCGAAGGCGGCTACGAACTGGTGCTGGTGCTCGGCCTTACCGCGCTCGCGCTGGGCTTCAACGGCGGACGGCTGTCCCTGGACCACGTGCTGTTCCGGCGTCGCCGCGAAGGGGCGCGCGAGCTGCAGAGCGCCTGAGTGCGTCGTGAGTGCTGGCGCCGGTTAGAACCGGCGCCAGCACTCACGAGGGCAGGTCGGCGGTGGTGCGTTCGGCCTCGCGGCGGGCGGACAGTTTCGCCGGGTCGGCGTTCGTCACCTGGACCAGGTGCGCGCTGGCGGCGAGCGGAACGAGCAGGCCGTCGAGTACGCCGTCCGGCACCGTCCAGTCCATCGTGGACAACACTCGGTCCGCCGCGGTCAGGCCGAGTTTTGCCGCGCGCGCAGTGGCTTCCGCCCACACTTCGTCCACTGTGGAGGAACCGAGCGCCGGGGTGTCGCCGGGCGTCGGCTGCGCCGGGAAGAACTGGTCGCCGGACATCCGGGCTTCGCTGAGGTAGTCGAGCGCTCCGCCCGACGGCGGGGTCGACAGGCCGCGGCCCATCGGGTCGAGCGACACGATCGCGACCGCCGGGGCGTCGATCTCCTCGTCCAGGGTGGTAAACACGACCCGCGCGCCGTCGGGTTCCGCGACCACGCGGGCTCCGCACCACCACGCGCCGAGCAGCACGCCCGCGGTCTGCCAGTGCGCGGGCAGCCGCACCGCGACGGCGTCGCCCTGCTCCACGTCGAACTCGTCGACCAGCCAGTTCGCCGTTTTCGCGGCCCAGTTCTGCATCGTCGCCACGGACAGCTCGACCCGGCTGCCGACCCGGTCGTCGTAGTGCGTGATCAGCGGTTTCGCCGGCGAGGACAGAAGCGGGCGCAGCAGCTGCTCGGTGAGGCTCATGCGCCCGCCTCGCTAGCGCTCGGCGCGGCATGAGCCGAAGGTGCAGTGTTGGATGATTCGCTCGCAAGCTCGCTCATGTCCTCAGGCTAGTCGCGGCGTCAGTCGACGCAGGACACGCCCGGGATTCCGGAGTCGAGGCTCTGCGACACCGCACCGGCCGCCGCGCCGCCGCCCCCGGTGCCGCCGGTGCTGGTGCGTCCGGCCAGTCCCGCGACGAACTTCCGCACCGCCGCCGGATCGACCTCGACGATGCTCTGCCCGTCCTCGCTGCGGCCGTTCGTGGTGATCACCGGGATCGTCGCGAAGGTCAGGTCGCCGGACGCGATGCCCTTGACCTGCTGGGCGAACTCGAGCACATCGAGGCTGTCGTCGAGCACGAACGACCGGTGCACCGCGTCCATCAAGCTGTTCAGCGTGCCCGGATTGGCGAGCGTGCCCGCGGACAGCACCTTGCGCAGCGCCGAGGACAGGAACGCCTGCTGCCGCTTGATCCGGTCGAGGTCGCCGTTCGGCAGGTTCTTGCGCTGGCGCACGAAGGACAGCGCCTCGCCGCCGCTCACCGTCTGCACGCCGCGGCGGAAGTTCGCGCCGGAGTCCTTGTCCGAGGTCGCGTGGTTGAGGCACACCGGCACGCCGCCGACGGCCTCGGTGATCAGGTAAAACCCGAGCAGGTTGATCTCGGCGTAGTGGTCGATGCGCGCTTGGGTGAGGTCCTGCACGGTCTGCACCAGCGCCCGCCGCCCGGCAGCGTCCGAATCGCGGGCGATCTTCGCCTGGTCGTGCTCGCCCTGCGCGCGTTCCTCCTGTTCGGCGTGCGCCTTGGCGACGCCGTACGCGGAGTTGATCTTCGCCTTGCCGCGGCCGGGCACGTCGACCCAGCTGTCACGCGGGATCGACACCGCGGACGCCTTGCCGCCGTTCTTCGGGATCCGCAGCAGGATGACGGTGTCGGTGTTGATCCCGGCCTTGTCCTCAGTGCGCAACGACTTCAGCATGCCCGGCGGCAGCGGGTTGCCCTGCTGGTCGGTGCGCGCATCGCTGCCGACGAGCAAGATGTCCGTGCCGCCGTCGTCGGCGGGCGGGGCCGGGGGCTCGCCCGCGCGCGGGGTGAGGACGTCGGCGGTCGCGACGTTGTCCTGCAGTTTGTCCTTGGTGACGTACGCGTAGCCCGTGCCGCTCAGCGCGAGCAGGGAGACCAGGCCGATTGCGACGCGGCGGGTGATCCGGGTGGCCCGGCCCGAGCGGCGCTGCGGTTCCGGCGGCGGGGCCGGGTTCGACGGCTGGGGGAGTTCGACGCGCGGGTGCGGCGAGGGCTTCCACTCGGAAGCGGCAGCGGCACCCTCGGCGACCGGCTCGGTCGCGTCGTCGGCGACTGGTTCGGTTTCGTCCTCGGCAGCGGGCTCAGCGGCCGCAGACTCCTCGGCAGCGGGCTCAGCGGACGCGGATTCCTCGGCAGCAGGCTCGGCGGCCGCGTGCTTCGGCTCCGGCGTTCCGTCGGATCCGCGGTCCGAGGCGTCGGAAACCGCCGGACTGTCGGCGGAATCCGCCGTCCGGTCCGGTTTGTCCTGGTTTTCGCTCACCCCGGCTACCTCCCCGTTCACCAGCGTACGGCCTGCGGCGCACCGGCACGCTGGGTGCTCGACTCTAGTTGACGCAGGGAACATCGCCCGCCGTGATAAGCGGCGCGGGTGAGTTCGACGGGCTGGACGGAGGGGTTCCGGACGGCGTGGACGCGGGCGGCGCCGCAGGAGGAGTCGAGGACGTCGTGGCCGGCGCGCCGGCGGTGTCGCGCGCGTCCTTGCCGAGGATTACCCGGACGTGCCCGGCGGCGACGTCGGCGTCCGGCTCGGCCTGAGCGTTGCTGCCGAGAGCTTGGCGGACCAGGTCGGCGGCGGCCTCGTCCGACGGGTGATAGCGCAGCACCGTCGTCGCGCGGGTGGACAGCTTCGTGCTGGTGCCGAGCTGGAAACCCTTGCCCTGCAACAGAGTCTGCACCTGATCGGCGGCGCCCGAGCCGGAGCCGTCGAACAGTTCGACGGTGGTTTGCGCGGCCCCGGGCAACGGCGCGTTGCTGGGGGTCGGGGTGCTGCCGTCGGAGGTCAGCCGGTCGATCTCGGCGCGCACCTTCACCGGGTCGACGCGCAGCACGTCAGCGCCGCCCATGACCGCGTTGCCCTCGGTGGGGATGGTGTGGAATTCGACGTTTCCGCCGGTCAGCCCGCGCATCTGGTCGACGAACTCGGACAGGTCCCAGCCCGCGGACAGCACCACGGACTTCTTCACCGCCTCGATGAGCTGCGCGATCCGCACCGGGTTCGCGAGCACCTCGGACGAGAGCACCTTGCTCGCGAGCCCGGACAGGAACGCCTGCTGGCGCGCGATCCGGTCGAGGTCGCCGTTCTGCAGGCCGTAGCGCTGGCGGACGAACGCGAGCGCCTGGACGCCCTCGATGGTCTGCTTGCCCGCGGGCAGGTCGACGCCCGACTTCTTTTCCTTCACCGGGTTCTTGAGGCACACCTGCACGCCGCCGATGGCCTTCGTGACCTCGTAGAAGCTGGCCAGGTTCACCTCGGCGTAGCGGTCGATCATGCCCGGTTTGCCGATGAACTTCTCGAGCGTCGCGACGAGGTTCTTGCGTCCGGCGAGCTTGGCTTTCTCGTCGACGTCCTTGAGGTCGGCGTTGCCCTTGGCCTGCAGCGTCTTGGCGGTGTCGTTGTAGGCGTAGACGTAGGCGCTGTTCAGCTTGTGCTTGCCGAAGCCGCCGGTGATCTCGACGTAGGAGTCGCGCGGGAAGGAGATGGCGATCGCGTGCTCCCCGTTCTGCGGGATGTGCACGAGGATCATCGTGTCGGTCTGCTTTTCGCCGTCGGACTCGCCCGCGTGCAGCATGTCGAGCACCTCGCGGGGCAGCGGATTGCCCTGCGCGTCGGTGCGGCTGTCCTGGCCGACCAGGAGGATGTCGATCGCGCCGTCGAGCGGTTTCGCGTGCGGCTGCTGTTCGCCGAAGATCGCCGTGGTGGAGAAGCCGGACCGCGGGTCGCCGATGAACTGCCAGCCGTACCAGGTCACCGCCAGCACGACCACGGACACGACGGACAGCAGGATCTTCCCGCTTCGCCGCAGCACGACGAGCACGCCGCGACCGCGGTGCGCCGGCAGCGGCGTCCCCGGCCATTCGGCCACTGTTCCTCCCCAGGATGCCCCGCGCTTTTCGCGCTTTGCCGAACTCTACCGAGTCTCAGGTGAGCCACCCGTAGGCTGGTGGCGAGAGTGCCCGGTCGGGCGGAAGGGGTGGATGAGGATGCGAGTCCTGGTCACGGGCGGTGCTGGGTTCATCGGTTCGCATTACGTGCGGCAGGTGCTGTCGGGGGCGTATCCGACACTGTCCGACGCCGAGGTGGTGGTGCTCGACAAGCTCACCTACGCGGGCAGCGAGGCGAACCTCGCCCCGGTCGCCGACAGCCCGCGGCTGCGCTTCGTGCGCGGCGACATCTGCGACACCGCGCAGGTCGCCGAGCTGATGAGCGGCGTCGACCTGGTCGTGCACTTCGCCGCGGAGTCCCATGTGGACCGCTCGATCCTCGGCTCGGCGGACTTCGTGCTCACCAACGTGCTCGGCACGCAGACCTTGTTGCAGGCGGCGCTGGAGGCGCAGGTCGGGAAGTTCGTGCACGTCTCGACGGACGAGGTGTACGGGTCCATCCAGGACGGTTCGTGGTCGGAAGACCACGTACTGGAGCCGAATTCGCCGTACTCCGCCTCGAAGGCCTCGTCGGATCTGATCGCCCGCTCGTACTTCCGGACGCACGGTTTGCCGGTGTGCGTCACGCGGTGCTCGAACAACTACGGCCCGTACCAGTTCCCGGAAAAGGTCATCCCGCTGTTCGCGACGAACCTGCTGGACGGCAAGAAGGTCCCGCTGTACGGCGACGGCCTGTACGTGCGGGACTGGCTGCACGTGGACGACCACTGCCACGGAATCCAGCTGGTCGCCGACGGCGGCCGTCCCGGCGAGATCTACAACATCGGCGGCGGCACCGAACTGACCAACCGGGACCTGACCGAACGCCTGCTCGCCGCGGTCGGCGTCGGCTGGGAAATGGTCGAACCGGTGGCCGACCGCAAGGGCCACGACCGGCGGTACTCGGTCGACATCGCGAAGATCAGCGGTGAACTCGGTTACGCTCCGCGGGTGTCGTTCGAGGACGGTTTGGCGGAGACGGTGCGCTGGTATGCCGACAACCGCGCGTGGTGGGAGCCGCTGAAGGCCCGCGCCGCGCTCGGCACGTCCTGAAACCCTTTTCGCAGTAGGAGGTACGCCGGTGCGGCTGGCAGTGCTCGTGCCCGGCGGTTCTGGCCAGCTAGGCCGGGACCTGGTGAATTCCGCGGGCCCGGAAACGGAGGTGCTGGCGCCTTCGTCGGCGGAGCTGGACGTCACGGCGACCGGCCAGGTGATCGCCGCCGTGGGAGAGCTGGCAGAGCGCGCTTCGGCGGCAGGCGCGGTGCCGGTCGTGATCAACGCTGCGGCTTACACAGCAGTTGATGCCGCGGAGTCGGACGAGGCTCGAGCATTCGCGGTGAACGTCGACGGACCACGGGTACTGGCGGCGGCTTGCACTTCACGGCGGGTGCCGTTGATTCACATCTCTACGGATTATGTATTTCCTGGGGACGGAGATCGGCCGTACGAGGTGGATGACACTTTGGGGCCCAAGAATGCCTATGGACGGACTAAGGCCGCAGGGGAGGACGCGGTACTCGGGTCAGGAGCGTCGGCCTGGGTAGTGCGGACGAGCTGGGTTTATGGGAAGACCGGAGCTAACTTCGTAGAAACAATCCGGCGGCTGGAATCGGAACGGGACCAGCTGTCGGTAGTAGATGACCAGGTAGGCGCACCGACCTGGTCAGCTGATCTCGCCCAGGGCCTCTGGGAACTGGCAGGAGCGATCGTCGAGGGACGCGGACCTGAAGGAAAGGTCCTGCACTGCACCGGCAGCGGAGAGACATCGTGGTACGGATTCGCCAGGGCGATCTTCGAAGAAATCGGAGCAAACCCCGAACGAGTAAAGCCGTGCACCACCGAAGAATTCCCCCGCCCAGCACCCCGCCCCGCTTATTCTTTGCTCTCCAACACGTCTTGGCGAGACGCCGGACTTACCCCACTGAGGGATTGGCGCGCGGCTTTAAACAGCTACATCCACGCCTAAAGAGGAGAAAGGCCCAGCCCCCACCCTGCGCCCCGATACGAAGCCGCCCGTCAGCACAATGGGGCTTCGGGGCCTTTCTCCGGGCGGGTTTCTTTTCCGGCTTCGCCGGTTCTTTTTTCCCCGGCTTCGCCGGGTCTCTCGGCTTTGGCCCCCCACCCCGATCCTTTAATTGTCACTACGGTCTGAGGTGCTTGTCAAGGCGGGAAAGAGTACCTTGACAAGCACCTCAGACCGCGTGCTTGGCGGGGATCGGGGATGCGGGGGTCTGGGTGGTGCCCTGTTATGCGTTGATGCTGCGGTTTTAAACCGTTTTACGCTTCGGTTGCCTGACGATATGCGTTTAGCGTGCGTAGTGCGGTGTTGTGCCAGGTGAAGCTTGCCGCGTGAGTTCTGCGGGCGGTGGAGGTGGCTAGGCCGTGGGGATCTGTTACGGCTTGGCGCAAGGCTTCTGCGAGGCCGTCTACGTCGTCGTACGGGACTAGGGTTGCGCAGTCTCCTGCTACCTCACGTAGGGCCGGGATGTCGGTGCAGACGACGGGGACATCCGAGGCCATTGCTTCCAGGACCGGCAAGCCGAAGCCTTCATCCCTCGACGGGAGAACCAATGCTGCGGCACCAGCCACGACCGTGCGGAGGTCCACATCGGACAGATAGCCGGTCTGTCCTGACCTCGGCAACCTGGGGAATGGGCCGGGGCCAGCGAAGACCAGCGGTGGCAGGTCTGGGGCGGCGGCGTGGGCGGCGGCTAGCCAGTCGAGACCCTTGCGCGGTCCGGCGGCGCCGGCGAACAGCAAATACTTCTCTGGCAACCGTAGCTTCGCTCGCACTCCGTCATCCGGCGGGCGGGCGGTGAACCAGGCTGGGTTCACGCCTAGCGGGGTGGCGATGATCTTCGATCGATCGACATCCAGTTTCTCCGCGACGGAATCCGCGACGGCCTCGGTGGGGGTGCAGATGACATTCGCCCGGTGGGCGCCGCGTCGGACCAATTCCGGGAGGGTTCGGTCGGAGTGGGCGAGTTCCTGGGGGGCGTCGATGAAAGCCAGGTCGTGGATCGTCAGTACTGCTGCGGCACGGAGGCGGCCGGGGAGGACGAAGTTCGTGCCGTGGACTACATCGGTTGGTCCGGCGAAAAGTTCGACGGGGGGTAGCTGGGTGCGTAGCCAGGTGGCTCGCAGCAGCCTTGCGGAGACTGGCATTCCGCGTGCCTGAACGCCGTGCGGCAAGACATGCCGCAGTTTCCGCCAGCCCCGCAGAGTGAACGCGACTGCACGAAGGTCCACTTCGGACATCGAAGCGAGCTCTTCGCTCAACGCGGCGGTATACCGGCCAATGCCCGTCCGGGAACCGAGCAGGGGGGTGCCGTCTAGCAGGACACGCAGCGGACGGTCAGCCACGGCGCAACCGCTCCCGCGCTACCTTCGTGACCCGTCCTGCTGCTCGCTTCGCCAGTTCGCTCGGGCCGCCAGCGGCGAGATATTCCCGCACCAGAGCCAAATCGCGCCGCACCATCGCGGTGCCGCGTACCGGGTCGCTGACAGTGAGGTCGGCACCGCCGGGCAACCGGTCCGCGGCGGGGCGCGGGTTGCGGCAGAACTCCACCAGGGGTTTCAGCGCTTCCGGCCAGGCGTATCGCTGCGCGACCACCCGGATCCGTTCGACGCAGGCGTCGGCGAATTCCCGGTCGTACAACGACTTTTCCAGTGCGTCTGCCAACGCACCCGCGTCTTCGGCCGGGACGACGACGCCGAGGCCTTCCGCGCGGACGAGGTCGGCGAATGCGTCACCGTCGGTCGTCACGATCGGCAAACCGGCCCACAGGTAGTCGAGAACCCGGGTGCGGAAGGCGAAAGTCGTCTCGACGTGTTCGTAGTGCGTGGTGACACCGCAATCGGCGTCGAGAAGCCAGTTCTGGCGGTCCGAATACGGGACCCATTGTTCGTTGAAGAAAACGTTCTTGTCCGTGAGGCCCAGCGAATCCGCCAGTCGCACGGTCCGCGCGCCGATGTCCATTTCGGCGACCTCGGGGTTCGGGTGCTTCATGCCGAGGAACACCAGACGGGCGTCGTCGCGACGGTGGCGGAGGAGGTCGAAGGCGCGGATCAGGGTCAGCGGGTCGAACCAGCTGTAGACGCCGCCTGCCCACAAAACGACCCGGTCGGATTCGCCGATGCCGAGAGCGGAACGCAGACCCGGGCCGGTGCGCGTCGGGGCTTGCGGGGAGAGCCCGAACGGGACGACGGCGAGCAGCGACTGAGTGGTCGGGTCGGCGTCGTAGAGGCGCGGGGACAGGCGGCCGAGCGCGGCGAGGTGGCCCAGCCAGAAGTGGCGCTGGCGTTCGGAGGCGCAGAGGAAGAAATCGGCGCGTTCGAGCTGGGCGTCGAGGACACGGGTGACACCGGCCAGGTCGAGCGCGCGCTGGTCGTCGGGGGCGTCCTTGCCCTGTTCCAGCAGCTCCAGGTGCATCGGGTCGTACACGTCGGCGACCACGATCTTGTGCTCGTGCTGCTTCTTCAGCGACGGCGCCAGCTCCAGCACGTGCCCCTGAAGGATCACGACGTCCGCCCATTCGATCGGGCCGTCGAGGTCGCGGTGCTTGCCCGAGCTGACCTGGAAGGCCGCCGGCGGGGGCGAGACCAGCGGGTTGGTGGTCATGAGGTGCACGTCGTGCTCGGCGGACAGCGTCGAGGCGATGTTCCACGCCCGGATCGCCGGGCCGGCCATGCGCTCGGTGATCGAATCGCCGGTCAGCACGAGGATCTTGCGGCGCTGGCCGAAGACGTCCTTGATGCCGAACGCTTCGACGAGGATTTCGTGTGCGCGAAGGTAATCCGGCAGCGGGTACGCGGGCTCAAGTGCCTTGCGCAGCAACGGAAGCAGGTCCGCGTCGGTACGCACGCGCGCGGCCTGCTCGACTGCGCGGGACTCGGCCAGCGAAGGCATCATCTCCACGAATCGGTCCACCGCCAGCACTCCGGCGAGCGTGGTGCGCGGGACCGCGACCTCCGAGGTGTCGACCGGGCCGACGCCCTTTTCCAGATCAAGCTGGTCCGGGTTGATGCCGCCGCGTGCGGTCGCCCGGCGGACGGCCAACGCCAGGGCCGCGGGCAGGGCACGAGCCAGGGATTCGTCGGAGAGATTCTTGTACAGCGCGGCCAGCGCGTTGCGTTCCAGCAGGAAGGTCTCGCGGCCGGTGTCGGGCGCGTCGACGGCGGCCATGGTGCCGTGGTGGCGGTGGTAGGTGAGCGATTCCGGCACGTAGCGGACGCGCCAGCCGCGCAGGTTGAGCCGCCAGCCGAGGTCGACATCCTCGTAGAACATGAAGAAGCGCTCGTCGAAACCGCCGAGCTCGGCGAACACCGACGCGCGCACGAACAGCGCCGAGCCGGTGCCGAAGAGGACGTCCTTGGCGACGTCGTGCTCGGCCTCGGGCACGTCCGCGAGCGGGCTGCCGGCGTGGCGCTTGTAGCCCATGCCGAACCAGGTCAGACCCGCGTCCACGAAGTCGGTGCCGGTGCCGTCCCAGTCGAGGACCTTGCTCGCCACCGCGGCGACGGTCGGCTGCGCGCGCAGTTCGGCGACGGCCGCGGAGACCCACGCCGGAGCGGGGCGGGCGTCGTTGTTGAGGAAACCCAGGACGGTGCCGTTCGCGTGCTTCGCGCCCAGATTGCAGCCGCCGGCGAACCCGGTGTTGACCGGCGATTCGATGAGCCGCACGTCGGGCACCGCGGCGCGGATGCGGGCCGCGTCGTCGCCGCCGGACGCGTTGTCGACGCAGATCAGCTCGACATTCGCGTAATCCAGGTCGGTTCGCAGCGCCCGCAGGCAGGTGATGGTGTCGTCGGCGCCGCGGTAATTCACCACGATCACCGAGACGAGCGGTTGCGGGTCCCCCACTGCCAAGACGAGCTCCTCCGTCGAATTTCCGCCCAGCTTAAAGGCCAGCCCAGGCATCCCAGATCGCGCCTCGGCCCAGCGCCGAGATCCGGCTGACGCGACCGCGTTCCCGCAGCGTGCGGGGGAGCCGGAAGACGATCTCCGCCAGCACCCGCAGCCGCAGCGCGGGGTCGAAGTTCGCCGCGTCCGGACGGCGCCGGCGCAGCGGAAGCAGCGCGGTGATCGCGGCGAAGCGGGCCAATTCCCGGATCGCGACTTTCGTAGGGGCGCAGCGCAGCAGCATGAGCAGGCGGTTGCGTTCGTTCCAGCGGTGAAATTGCGGTGAACCGGGCTTCGTGCTGGCTCCGTGCAGGTGCTGGACCCGCGCTTTCGGCGCGGCGACGACGTGCCATCCGGCGAGCCGCAGCCGCCACGCGGTGTCGGTGTCCTCGTAGTAACAGAAGAAGCTCGCCGGGACGCCGCCGACCGCGCGCACAGCGTCGGTGCGCAGCAGCGCGGCGCCGCCGCAGAAGCCGAAGACCTCGTCGCTGGGCTCGGTGAGGTCGGCGCCGTGGCCGTCGGCGGTGAGCCGGACGCCGGTCGACTGGGTGCTGCCGTCGGTCAGTTCGAGCCGGGACGTGACGGCGGCGGCGAGCGGCTGGTGCTCGAGGGTGTCTTCGAGGTTGGCGAGCCAGTCCGGTTCGGGGGCGGCGTCGTCGTTGAGCCAGGCGACGCGCGGGGTGCCGATGCGGTCGAGCGCGTGGGCCATCGCACCTGCGTAACCGGTGTTGCGGCGCAGCCGGAGGACCTCCGGACGGCTCGGGTGCTCGGCCAGAATCGTTGCGGTGCCGTCGGTTGAGGCGTTGTCCACCACGAGTGTCCGATGTGGACGGTCCTGGGCGGCGAGCGCGTCGAGGCACGCGGCGAGGTGGGCTTCCCCACGCCAGGTCACCACGACGACGGTGGTGCCGGATTCCGCGCTGGTCACCTGGGAGAGAATAGCGGCGTGCCCGAACTGGTCGTGATCGCCGAGCAACTGCTCGCCCCCGTTCCGGGTGGCACCGGCCGGTACACCGCCGAACTGCTGCCCGCGCTCGCCCGCACCGCGCCGCCCGGCTGGACCGTGTCCAGCGTGGTCGCGCGGCACGCGGACGTCTCCGCGGCGCAGGTCGAGGGGGTCGAGGGGCCGCGCGTGCTGCCGCTGCCGCCGAGGGCGCTGGTCGCGCTGTGGCAACTGGGCCTGCGCTGGTGGCCGGGCGGTGACGCGGTGCACGCGCCGACCCCGTTCGCGCCGCCCCGTGCCCCGGCTGGGCGAACGCTGACCGTCACCGTGCATGACACGGTGCCGTGGACGCATCCGGAGACCCTGACCGCACGCGGCGTCAGCTGGCACCGGTCGATGATCGCGCGGGCGGCGCGGCGGTCGTCCGGGCTGATCGTGCCGACCCGGGCGGTGGCCGACGAGCTGGCGGTGCTGCTGGACGTGGACGTCCCGGTGCGGGTCGTGCCGCACGGGGTGACCGTGCCGGAGGGGTCCGCCCAGCTTGACCTGCCGTCGCGGTACGTGCTGGCGGTCGGGACGATCGAACCGCGCAAGGGCATGGACGTGCTGGTCGACGCGGTGGCGCAACTCGACGGCACGGACGAGGTCGGCGACGTCGGCCTGGTGCTCGCCGGCCAGCCCGGCTGGGGCGGCATCGACCCGGTGCGACTGGCGGCCGACCGCGGCCTGAAATCGGTGCGGGTCCTGGGGAAGGTGACTGACGCCCAGCTGGCGACCGCGATGCGCGGCGCGAGCGTGCTGGCGATGCCGAGCCTCGCCGAGGGCTTCGGGCTGCCGCTGCTGGAAGCGATGGCGATCGGGGTCCCGGTGGTGCACACGGATGTCCCGGCCCTGGTAGAGGTCTCCGGCGGGGCTGGGCTGGTGGTGCCGCGCGGGGATGCGGACGCGCTGGCGTGGGCGCTGAAAGAGGTGCTGTTGTCGCCGGACAAGGCTGCGGAGCTTTCGAAACTGGGGCGGGAGCGGGCCCGGACGTTCACTTGGCGGGCGGCTGCTGAGGCGGTGTGGGCGGCTCATCGGCGGGCTAGCTGACGGCTGGTTTGTAGCGGGGGTGGCGAGTGCGGCTGCGGCGGGCTGGTTGCGGTCGGCGGCGGCTGGGCTCTGGCGGCTGCGTCGGCGGGCTGGCTGACGGCTGGCGGGCTTGCGGCGGGTCGGCAATTGGGCTTTGGCGACTGCGGCGGCGGGCGGCTGGTTTGTAGCGGGGGCAGCGACTGCGGTTGCGTCGGCGGCGGGCTGCTGTCGGGCTGCTGTGGGGGCTTTGGTGGGCGGGTTGCGGTTGGGGCTTTGGCGGCTGCACCGGCGGCCGGTTTGGGTTGCGGCTGTGCAATGGCGGCTATAGCGGCGGCTGGGTGGGCTGGGCATCGGCGGCCGGGCAGATGGGGCGGGCTGCGGTTGGGCTCAGGGTTGCGGTCGGGCATTGGCGGTTTGGCAGGCCGGGCAGATCGGGCAGGCTGCGGTCGGGTTCGGGTAGCGGCTGGGCATCGGCGGCTGGACTGACGGCGCGCTCGTTAGCGGAGTCGGCTGTCGGGCTTTGGCGGCTGCACCGGCGGTCGGGGCTGGCCTCTGGCGGCCGGGCTGAGGGGTTCGGGAGGCGGTCGGGTGCTCGCGAAGGTTCCGGTGCTGGTCGAACCGGGGCGGCCGGGCTGGCAGTGCCGCGGCTGCCGAGGGGGGGGCGAAGCGGCGGACTGTCGAAGCTGGGCAGGAAGCAGGCGCGGGGGTTCGCGGGGCGGCGTCGGCAGTCGGCAGGCTGCCACCGGCCTAACACGGTCGAGTGAACCCGGACGGGTGAGTGCAGGTGGGCGAGGGTGGTGGCGCCCGGAGTCGGCGGCAGTTTGCCGGTTCCTGACCTGTGCGGTGGGTGATCGCCGTACGCTGCACTCGTGACCGGTGATCCCCGTGTGCTGATCGACGCGACCGCGGTGCCCGCGGATCGGGGTGGGGTCGGCCGATACGTGGACTCGCTCGTCGGTGCGCTCGATCAGGACGGGGCCCGGCTGACGGTGGTCTGCCAGCCTCGTGACCTGCCGCTTTACAGTCAGCTCGCGCCTGGTTCCCGGATCGTCGCCGCGTCGCCCGCGACCTCTACGCGCACTGCACGGCTGACCTGGGAGCAAGCCACCTTGCCCCGGCTCGTGCGGCGGCTCGCTGCCGACGTCGTGCACTCTCCGCACTACACGATGCCGCTCGCCAGCGGGGCCGCTTCGGTAGTCACGCTGCATGACGCGACGTTCTTCACCGACGCGGTCCTGCACTCGTCGGTCAAGGCCCGGTTCTTCCGTGCGTGGACCGCCACCGCGCTGCGGCGGGCGACACTCTGCGTAGTTCCCAGTCACGCGACAGCGGTAGAGCTGGCGCGAGTGAGCCCGGTGCGGCACGCGGAGTTGGAGATCATCCATCACGGCGTCGACAGCGAACGCTTCCACCCGCCGTCCCCGGAGGAGATCGCGGCGGCGCGGAAGGCGGTCGGGCTCGGTGCGACGCCGTACATCGCGTTCCTCGGGGCGCTCGAACCGCGGAAAAACGTGCCCGCGCTGATCCGCGGTTACGCCCGCGCGGTCGCCGGGCAGCGGGACGCGCCGGCGCTCGTGCTCGCCGGGCAGCCTGGCTGGGACACCCAGGTGGAGCGCGCGCTGGACGCGGTGCCGCATCGGCTTCGGGTGATTCGCGCGGGATATCTGCCGTTCGGGACGCTCGCCGGATTCCTCGGCGGCGCGGAACTCGTGGCGTACCCGAGCCTCGGCGAAGGCTTCGGGCTTCCGGTGCTCGAAGCGATGGCCTGCGGTGCCGCGGTGCTGACCACGCGCCGCCTCTCCCTGCCGGAAGTCGGCGGCGACGCGGTCGCGTACTGCGGTGTCGGTGCGGGCGACGTCGCCGCGGCGTTGACGGAATTGCTGGCCGATCCGTCGCGTCGCTCAGTACTCGCTTCCGCGGCGCAGCGGCGCGCCAAGGAATTCTCGTGGACGACAACGGCGGATCGGCACCGCGAGGCTTATGGAAAAGCCTGGCATCAGCATTTGCGCAATCGTTAACGGAGACCGTAAAGGGCTTCCGCGTTGGCGTGCGCGATCTTTTCCCTGTCTTCCTCGTCTGGCAAATTCTGCAGGAATTCCGCGACAGTCGTGGCTTGGACCCGGTGGAACGGATAATCGCCGGAAAGCAGGATCCGATCGGCGCTGGTGTATTCGAGAGCGTTGCGCAGCATTCGCGGGACGAGCATTCCGCTGGTCGCCAGGTGAATGTTGGTGCGGAAATACTCGGAGACGCGGCGTTCGAGATGCGTGGCCGTGTGCGACAGGCTGTCGATGCGGTCCAGTGCGAACAGGACCACTTCGCCCCAGTGACCGAGGACGACCTGCAGATCCGGGTGGCGGTCGAAGGTTCCGCGCAGGATCAGCCGGATGACGGCGAGCCCGGCCTCGTAGTGCCAGCCGAGGCCGTACGTGGCCAGTCCGAGGTCGAGTTCCGGGCCGAAACCGCTGTAGGAAGCCTTGCGGACGGACTCCACCGGGATCTGCGGGTGGACGAAAACCGGCCTGCCGAGCGCGGCGGCCGCGCCGAGCAGTTCGTCGTACGCGGGATCGTCGAGCGGGCGGTCGCCGCTGCGGCCGTACGACATGATCCCGACGTGCGCCGGATCCTTCGCGGTCCGTTGCAGTTCGGCGAGTGCTGCGTCCGGATCGGACATCGGCAGCGTCGTCATGGCGCGGAAGCGGTCGGGATGCTTCGCGACGGCCTCGCTGACCAGGTCGTTCGCCTCGCGGCTCAACTCGATGCCTTGTGGGGCCGGGCATCCGTGCGTTCCCGGCGGCGCGATCGAGAGGATCTGAACGTCGATGCCCGCCTCGTCCATCCACGCGACGCGCTGGTCGCCGATGTCGAGCAGGCGCTCGGCGAGATCGCCGCGGTCGTTGTGCGCGATGCTCGGGTCGCCGGATTCGGTGCGCAGCATCCGGTCGATGCCGGGGGTGGTCCAGTGCTCCTCGACGGCGACGGTTTTCATCGGCCCCCTCTTTACGGCTGGTGGTTTCGAGGTTACCAGTTTCAGTTAACGGCACCGGGGCGTTTGCGGACGTGGTGGGCGATGGCGACCGCGACTCCGCTCGCGACGAAGAATGCGGTGACCGCCGGATTCATGGATTTAGACAAACTCGGCGCGCTTTCCGGACTTAACGCCCAAAGTGCGAGCACTCCGAGATAGACCGCGGCCAATCCGGCGGACCACCAGCGCAGCGCGCGCGGCTGGGAATTGCGCAGGCTGGAGACGAGAAGCGCGATCAACGGAATACCGGAGAGCAACGCGAACTGCCCGAGGACGAGAGCCGGGACGGACCAGGCGGTGATCAGGACAGGCAGCGAGGCGCGGGACACGGGCATGACGATTCTCCTTCGCGGGTAAGGGTTCAGCGGTGGCAGTGAGCTTCGGCGGCGGTCTTCAGATCGGCGAGCCAGAGGTCCAGTCCCGGAGCCAGGTACTTGATCGCGGTGGCCGGGTCGGCCTCGATCTGCCGGCCGGTCCAGCTTTCTTCGGTGCGGACGAGGGTTCCGCCGCGCACCGGGACGAAGTTCCAGACGTGCGTGCCCTTGTCGATCCGCAGGCCCTGGCCGATCGCCGGGCCGGACCAGCGGATGCACTGGCCGGGTTTGACCTGGTGGACGGTCGACGTGATGACCAGTGTGGTGGCCGGGGTCGAGGGCGTGGGCGGAGCGGGCGTGGTCCAGCGGAACCGCGAACCGGGGTGCAGGCGGCCGGGGTCGAGGCGCTTCATGCTCGTGACCGGCTTTTGCCAGCGCGGCCAGCTTTCGACGCTGGTGTGCAGTCGCCACACGGTGCTCAGCGGGGCCTTGATGAAGGTCTCCGCGCGGTGGTGGAGCTGGGCGGTCGGGTCGATGCCTTTTCCTTGGCAGGTCAGGGAACTCGGGTGCGGGGTGGCGGCTTCGGCGGGCGCGGCGCCGAGCAGTCCGGCGGCGATCGGAAGGGCCAGCAGTGCGGCGCGCAGACGCGGCTTGACGTTCGGCACGGTGAACTCCATTAGTGAGAGTTAATAGGCTTAACTTCGGTTAAGACCGTACAAGTTCGCGGCCGTGAACGTCAATAGCGGAAGTGAAGGGGCTTAACTACACTGAGCGGAGAGGAACGAAGGGGAACAGCCGATGGCCGAACAGGCACCACGGGAGCGCTACCGCGAACAGGTGCGCGAGGAGATCAAGCAGCACGCGCGGCAGCAGATCGCCGAGGCGGGGCTGCCCGCGCTGTCGCTGACCGCGATCGCCAAGCAGATGGGCATGACCGTGCCCGCGCTGTACCGGTACTACCGCGGCCGGGACGAGCTGATCACCGCGCTGATCCGGGACGCGTTCCGGAGCCTCGCCGACACCGTCCGCGCGGCGGCGGATTCCGGGGCGGACCTGCTGGCACTGGCGCACGTCATCCGGGACTGGGCCAAGGCCGATCCGCAGCGCTACTTCCTCATCTACGGCACGCCGGTGCCGGGCTACCACGCGCCGCCGGACACGACGGCGATCTCCAACGAGGTCATGGAAGTCCTGATCGAGGCGAACGCGGCACTGGGCGAACCGGAGTCGGCGACGACGTTCCACGTGCACCTCGAAACCCATCGCGAGTGGGTGGACAGCGACACCGCCGGCACCGGCGCGGTGCGGCGCGCGCTGTCCTTCTGGACCCGCCTGCACGGGGTCCTGTCGCTCGAACTGGCCGGCCACTTCACCGGGATGAAATTCGACCCGGGCCTGCTGATCGACGACGAACTGGCGGAGCTGAAAGGCGGTCTGGGGAATCACTGCGGGTGACCGGGTCGGTGGGCTGACGTAGCCGTCCGTGAGCAGTGGACAATGGCGCCGTGACTGAGCAGCGCACGTATGGTGACCGCGTCGGCGTCGTGACCGTGACCTACTTCCCCGGCGAAACGCTCGAGAAGTTCCTCGACACGCTCGACAAGGCGACGGACCGCGAGGTGCACGTCGTCGTCGCCGACAACGCGTCCACCGACGGCGCTCCGGAGAAGGCCGCCGAGCGCGAGAACGTGACGCTCGTCAGCATCGGCGAGAACGTCGGCTACGGAACGGCCGCCAACCGCGGCGTCGCGGCGCTCGACGACAGCTACGGCTGGGTCGTCGTGGTCAACCCGGACCTCGAATGGGAGCCGGGCTCGCTCGACGCGCTGATCGAGGTCGCCGGTCGCTGGCCGCGCGGGGCCGCGTTCGGGCCGTTGATCCACGACCTCGACGGGACCGTCTACCCGTCCGCGCGGCTGCTGCCGTCGTTCGGGCGCGGGATCGGGCACGCGGTGTTCGGCAAGGTCTGGCCGGGAAACCCGTGGACCCGCGAATACCGCCAGGAGAACGCCGCGCCGGTCGAGCGCACGTCCGGCTGGCTGTCCGGCTCCTGCCAGCTCTTCCGGCGCGAGGCGTTCGACTCCGTCGGCGGCTTCGACACCCGCTACTTCATGTACTTCGAGGACGTCGACCTCGGCGACCGGCTCGCGAAGGCGGGCTGGCAGAACGTCTACGCGCCGTCGTCGAGCGTGATGCACATCGGCGGCCACTCGACCGCGCGCGCGTCGGCGAAGATGCTGCGCGCCCACCACGCGAGCGCCTACCGCTACCTCGCCGACCGGCACCAGGGGCTGCTGTGGAAGCCGGTGCTGGCCGCAGTGAAGCTCGGGCTGGCGCTGCGGGTGAAGCTGGAGACCCGGAAGGGCTGACGGTCCGCAAAGGACGCCCGGGCAACCGGCGTGCCCCTGGGATCGTCCAGATGCTCAGCCGCCGCAACACTTTGCGGTCGTAAAGATCGCTCGCGGGAGACGCGACCTCCCGCACGGGAAGTCTCCCCGGGCAATCCGGGCAGCCCGGGCCGGGGGAGACCCCGCGAGGATCACAGCCCGTCGAGCCGGCGGGACAGGTTGGACCGTCCGCTGTTCTGCTTGATCGTGGGGACCAGGCCGGTCATTTCCTCCTCGGCCGGATCCTTCAGCGGGCTCGCCACCGGCTTCGCCTGCGGGCGCGGGACCAGCGGCGTCGTGGTCTGCGGAGCGGCCGGGCTCGGCACCGTCGGCTGCGGAGCAGTGTTCTGCGCGCCGGGGATTTCGAGCGGCCGCGTCGGCGTCGGCTGGGCCAGCGGATGCGGCGACGGCTGGGTGCGCGTGCCCGCTGCCAGCGGATGGTCGTTCTCTTCGATCAGCGACGCGGGCAGCTGCGTCGTCGTGTCGGGATCCAGCCCGGAGACCACCGCGGCGGAGATCTGCTGAGTGCTGGAGGAATCCATCGGAGACGTCATGTTGTCCGGCGTCACCACGAAGGCGCCGCGGGATCGTGCGCGTGCGAGCAATGCGTCCGCGCGATCGCGGGGGTCCATTCCCCTCGGCCTCCCGACTGACCCGGGGCCTCTAGGGAAAGGCCCGCCTGTTTCCTGTCTAGGGTAGGCCCTCGGGGCCCGCGCCGCCCACGTTTCCCGCGGCTTGTCGCTCAGCGGTGCGTGATACAAAGGAGATTTCTGTGACGTCCGAGGTCGAGGTCGACGCCGTCGTACTGGTCGGCGGCCAGGGCACGCGGCTGCGTCCGCTCACGCTGTCCGCGCCGAAGCCGATGCTGCCGACGGCGGGCACGCCCTACCTGAGCCACCTGTTCTCCCGCATCCGCGCGGCCGGGATCCGGCATGTGGTGCTCGGCACGTCGTACCGGGCCGAGGTGTTCGAGGAGTACTTCGGCGACGGGTCCGCGCACGGGCTGGAGATCGAGTACGTGGTGGAGGAGGAGCCGCTCGACACCGGGGGTGCCATCCGCAACGTCTACGACCGGCTGCGCGCCGACCACGCGATCGTCTTCAACGGCGACATCCTCTCCGGTGCCGACCTGCACGCCCAGCTGCGCACCCACCTCGACTCCGGCGCGGACGTGACCCTGCACCTCCAGCGCGTCCCGGACCCGAGCCGCTTCGGCTCGGTGCCGACCGACTCCGACGGCCGGGTCACCGCCTTCCTGGAGAAGACGCCGAATCCGCCGACCGACCAGATCAACGCCGGCTGCTACGTCTTCCGCCGTCCGGTGATCGAGACCATCCCGGCCGGGCGGCGGGTGTCGGTCGAACGCGAGACGTTCCCCGGGCTCCTCGAAAATGGCGCGCATCTGCACGGATTTGTTGATTCTTCGTACTGGCTCGACGTCGGCACTCCCGAGGCGTTCGTCCGCGGCAGCGCCGATCTGGTCCGCGGCGTCGCGCCGACTTCCGCGCTGGCCGGGCCGACCGGCGATTTTCTGGCGCTGGACGGGGCTTCTGTCTTTACCGGAGCGAAGCTCACCGACGGCACGACGGTCGGTGCGCGGGCTGTCGTCGGGAAGGGCGCGACGGTGTCCGGTTCGGTCGTGTTCGACGACGCGGTGATCGGCCCGGACGCGATTGTCGAGAATTCGGTGCTGGGCCGCGGAGCGCAGGTCGGCGAGGGCGCGGTGCTGCGCGGTGTGGTGCTCGGCGACGGCGCGTCGGTGGGGGCTCGCTGCGAACTGCTCGACGGCGTGCGGATCTGGCCCGGCGTTTCGGTGCCGGACGGCGGCATCCGGTTTTCGAGCGACGCGTGATGGAGTGGCGTCCGGGGTTTCCGGTGGATCTGGCGCAGGTGCTGGGTCCGCTGAGCCGTGGGCGCGGGTCGCTGAACTTCCGGCGCGACCGCGGCGTCTGGTGGCTGGCCGCGAACACGCCCGGCGGCAAGGGAACGCTCGCGCTGCTGCACCGGCCGGACGGCGTCGTCGAGGCCGAGGCTTGGGGCGAGGGCGCGGATTTCCTGCTCGCCGGCGTGCCCGCGCTGCTCGGCGCGGACGATGACGACACCGGATTCGTCGCGCACCACGACGTGATCGCCGCCGCCCGCCACGACACGCCCGGGCTGCGGCTCGGCTCGACCGGGCGGGTGTGGGACGCGCTGGTGCTGGCGATCCTCGAGCAGAAGGTGAGCGGCAAGGAAGCGATCCGGTCGTGGGCGGAGCTGTGCCGGTGGTTCGGCACGCGCGCCCCCGGCCCCGGCCCGGACTTCCTGCGGGTGCCGCCGGACCCGGTCGCCATTCGGTCCATTGTGGACTGGAACTGGCACAAGATCGGGGTGGATGTGAAGCGCCGCACGGCCCTGATCGAGGCGGCCCGGGTCGCTCCGCGGCTCGAAGAAGCAGTGCAGCTGCGCGGGGTTGAGGGACGCGCGTGGCTCCGGAAGGTGCGGGGCATCGGCGTGTGGACGGCGGCGGAGATCGCCCAGCGCGCGTGGGGCGATCCGGACGCGGTCAGCTTCGGCGACTACAACATCCCGGCGGTGGTCGGGCATACGCTGCTCGGGCGGGAGATCGACGACGAGGAGATGGCGCAGGTGCTCGCCCCGTACGCGCCGCAGCGGCAGCGGGCGATCCGGTACTTGGGAGCGGCCGGGGCTCGGCCGCCGCGGTTCGGGCCGCGGATTGAGCTGCGGGATTACCGCGCGATGTGAGCGCCTGACCGGCGTGCCGCGGTCTACTGACCGGGGCCTTGCGGCGGGTACGGATACTGCGGGTGCTGCGGCGGGTACTGGGCGCCGGGCTGCGGATAGCCGGGGTAGTTCTGGACGGGATAGCCCTGCTGCGGTCCCGGCGGCGGATACCCCTGGCCGGGCGGCGGATAGCCCTGCTGCGGCGGGAAGTAGCCCGGCGGCGGGCCTTGCTTCTTTTTGGCCGAAGCGCGCACGATCGCGAATACCACGCCTGCTATCAGCAGCAGGTGATGAGATGCCACGGTTGTACAGCCATGAAGACCATCCCCTGGTCAAGGCTTTGCCGCAGGACGAAGCAGGTCAGCCCTGCGGATTCTGCGGCGGATATTGCTGCGGCGGGGGACCAGGCTGCGGCGGGTACTGGCCCTGCGGCTGCTGACCATACGGCGCACCAGGCCCCTGCTGTCCCGGACCGGCCTGCGGCGGCTGCTTAGGCCGTCCCACCGCGAATTTCAAGACCAGGATGAGGATCAGCAGCAGGATCAGCACGACCGGCAGGACGAATTTCAGCATGAGGTTCCCATCGGGTCGGGCAAGGACAAAACCAGATGCTAATTCCTCGCCGTGATCAGCGCAGGGCCGCCGCCGCGATCGCCACGCCTTGTTCGGCCGACAAGCCCAACCCCCGGATCACCTCGGCGTACGTGGCCGCGGCGGCCTGGGCTCGGGACAGCGTCTCGTCGCCGGTCGCGCCGACGAAAGTGCCTGCTCTGCCTCGGGTTTCCAGCAGACCGGCTTCCTCGAGTTCCCGGTACGCACGCGCGACAGTGTTCGGCGCGATGCCCAGTTCCGCGGCCAACCCGCGCACCGTCGGGAGTTTGGTGCCCACCGCCAGGGTGCCGTCGTTGATCTGGTTGGCCAGCGAGGTCCGGACCTGTTCGAACGGCGGGACAGCCGAGGCCGGGTCGTAGCTGATGCTCATCGTTGCCGCCGTTTCCGTCGGATACTGACCACAATGCCCAGCGCCAGCAGTGCGAACGCTACCGCGAAGCCGATCAGCACCACCCATCCGCTGATGGCCGCGCCGGTGTCGCCCGGGTGCAGGTGCGGTCGCGCCAGGTCCATGCGTCCAGGTTAACGGGCCGCGGCGATCAATTCGGCCAGATCTTCCGAACCCGCGGGCAGCGCGTCGACCGGCCACCAGCGCAGGTCGTCGGATTCCTCGCTGCGCACGGGTTCCGCGCCGGGCGGGGCGTGCACGACGTACCGGACATCGAAATGCCGGGTCGGGACGCCGAGCGAGCAGGTGATCGGGTGGACGTCCAGGTGCACCGGCGTTTCCCCGATCACCAGGCCGCTCATGCCGGATTCCTCAGTCGCCTCGCGCAGGGCGGCTTCGGCTAGCGACGCGTCGGACGGTTCGCAATGCCCGCCGAGTTGCAGCCAGCGGCCGACGCGCGGGTGCAGGGTCAGCAGGACCTGCGTGCTGGTCGAGTCGAGGACCACCGCGGACGCGGTCAGGTGCCCGGCTTCGCAGGAGCGCTGGCAAGTGTCCGAACGCGACGCCAGGAAACCGAGAAACGCTTGCCGCAGCGACTCTTGTGCCGGTTCGGAGGGTTTCCATTCGGTCAGCGCGGCGACCGCGGAGTCGTGCAGGGTCATCGTTCGATCAGCCAATCGCCGGTGGAAAGCGGTCCGCGCGGGGGAGCGGGTTCGGCCGGGTGCCCGATGGCGACCGCGCCGAGCGGGTGCCACTGGTCGGTCAGGTCCAAAGTGGACCGGACCAGGTCGGCGGCGAAAATGGTCGAGCCGATCCAGCACGAGCCGAGGTCTTCGGCGGCCAGCGCGACCAGCAGGCCCTGCACGGCGGCACCGGCGGCGACGGTGAACATGGTGCGCTCGTGGCGGTTTCGCCGGTCGTCGCGGTAAGTGTGCGCGCCTTCGGGCAGCAGGAACGGGATCACCAGTTCCGGCGCGCGATAAAGAATGTCGCCCCGGGAAAGGCGTTTCGCGATCTGCTCGGCCGTGAAGCCGTCGCTGGTCAGGTCGGCTTCCCAGGACGCGCGCATCGCGTCGAGGAGTTTGCGGCGCAGGCCTTCGTCGCGCAGCCAGATGAACCGCACAGGGTGCGTGTGGTGCGGCGCGGGCGCGGTCAGCGCGGACGCGACCGCGCGACGCATGGCTTCGGGGTCGACCGGCTCGTCGCTGAAGTGCCGGACGGAACGCCGGTGCGGTACCGCTTCCCGGCGGCCCTGCGCGATGGATTCGTTGGTGCCCAAGCGAAAGAGGTCGGTTTCGCCCGGGCGGATCAGGTCCCGCGCGGTGGATCCGTCGTCGTGGATCTGCAGACCGCGCACGACCGCGACCGGCAACCCGCCGAGCTTGCCCTTCACCAGGTCCGCCGCGGCGGCGATCTCGTCCGCGATCGCGATTTCCGTAACGGCCAGCTCGTTTCCCTGCGAATCGACCTGTCCGGCGTACCCGTGCAGCACGCGCAGACCGGACGCGCCGATCGCGGCGTCGGTCTGGCCGACTCGCCAGGCCCGGCCCATCGTGTCGGTGACGACCACGGCCACCTCGACGCCCAGCCGCTCGCGCAAACCGTTGCGCAGAGCCAACGCGGACGCGTCCGGGTCCGCGGGCAGCAACGCCACCTCGTCGCCGCGCACGTTCGACGCGTCGATCCCGGACGCCGCCTGCACGATGCCCAGGTTGTTCTCGGTGATCAGCGTGCGCGCGATCCGGGCGACCACCCGCACCGATTCTTCCTCGATCAGCTTCCGCCGGGCCGCGTCGCGCGCCTCGGGGTCGCTCGGCACGCGCACCAAGCGGCCCTCGATCTTCGAGAACGCCTTGCTGGTCACCACGACCACGTCGCCGGACCGCAGCCACGGCGCGGCGGACACGATCGCGCCGGTCAGGTCGTCGCCAGGACGGAACTCCGGCAGCCCGGGAACCGGCAGGATCTCGATCTTCTGGGAAGCGTGGTCAAGCTGTGTTGCATCAGACACTGGAGACTCCAGCCACGTCGAGCGCCGCGCGGACCATGTCCGCCGTCGCGTCCACATCGGACATCAGCAGCGGCACCGCGCGCACGTCCACGCCGGGCACCGTGACCTCGTGATCCTCCGGCGCGACGAGCCAGCCGTCGAGCACGCCGCCTTCCGAACGCGCTCCGTAGTGGCGGCCGACCGCCTCCGCGGAGGTCTCCACGCCGATCGCGGTGAGGCACGCGTCGGCCATGCCGCGCAACGCTTTCCCGCCGATGATCGGCGACACCCCGACGACCTTGGCGCGAGTTTTCCGCAGTGCGTCGCGCACGCCGGGCACCCCGAGCGTCGTGCCGACCGACACGACCGGGTTCGACGGCGCGAACAGCACGACGTCCGCCTCGGCCAGCGCTTCGAGCACCCCCGGACCGGGCTTCGCCTCGTCATTGCCGACCGCCACGATCGAATGTGCGGGCACGCCGGCCCGGTAACGCACCCACCACTCCTGGAAGTGCACGGCCTTCTGCTGCTCCGGCTGGTCCGGATCGTCGATCACGACGTGCGTTTCGACCCGGTCGTCCGACATCGGCAGCAGGCGCACGCCGGGCTGCCAGCGATCGCACAGCGCCTTGGTGACCTGGGACAGCGGATAGCCCGCGCGCAGCATCCGCGACCGGATGAGGTGGGTCGCGATGTCCTTGTCGCCGAGCCCGAACCAGGTCGGCTCCGCGCCGTAGGCGGCGAGTTCCTCCTTCACCGTCCAGGTCTCGCCCGCGTGGCCCCAGCCGCGTTCGGTGTCGATGCCGCCGCCGAGGGTGTACATGCAGGTGTCGAGATCCGGGCAGATGCGCAGGCCGTGCATCCACACGTCGTCGCCGGTGTTCACCAGCGCGGTGATCTCGTGCGGGGACTCGCCCGCGCCGATCGCGGGAAGTCCGAGTGCGGTTTTGACCCCGAGCAGGAAGCGGGCGCCGCCCACCCCGCCTACCAGTACGACGATCTTCACGACTGGCGATCCTCGCACGTCCGCGGCGCCGGGCCCCAGTACCGGTACCTGTGGTGCTCCGAACAGCCCAGCGCGGAATACAACGCGAGCGCGCCGGCGTTGCCCACCGCCACTTGCAGAACCCACTTGTCGGCGCCGTGCGCACGGCCCCAGTCGGCGAGCGCGTGCAGCACCGTGGTGGCCAGGCCGCGGCGGCGAAACTCCGGCGCGACCGCGAGACGGGCGACGTGGAGCCAGTCGTCGACGACGGCCCCGCGCACCGCCCCGGCGGTGACCCCGTCGGCCAGCACCACGCCGTAGCCGACCTTTCCGGTGGTCACGACGTGCCGCTGGGCGGAACCCGGCTCGGTGGTGTTCTCGGCCAATTCCCACCATTCCGGCGTCGCCTGGTCGAGGACCTCGGCGCCGGGCGAAGGACCGGACGGCAGCGGACCGGTCAGCACCGACACCCGGTACCCGGCGGCGTGCTCGACCTGCTCGCGCCAGCCCGCGGCGGCCACCGCGCGCTCCAGTTCGCTGTCTTCCAGCACCTGAACCGCGGGCGGAATGCCGCGAGCGTGGGCGAAGTCACATACGGCCGCGAGCGCGTCCGGGACCGGACGGCCGGGGTCGCCGACCGCGAGTGTGCTGTTCGCGCGCCCGGTGAAGCCGTCCGCCCAGCGCAGAGTCCATTCTCCGAGCGGCTCCTCGACCACCGCCTGCCACGCTTTCGCACACACGATTTCGAGCTTTTCCCGGGAGTTCACGGTTAGATTGTGACGGAGAGAGCTGTCCCGTTCCGCAGGAGAACCCCATGAGTTACGCGCGCAAGGACGACCGGCACAACGATGAGCTTGTCGACGAGATCGCCGACGGGTTCAAGCGGACTCTTGAGGAGAAACGCGAGGACGGCAAGCCCGCCGGACCCGCGTTCACCATTACCGGCGATGCCCGGAACGCGCCGAAACCGCGCCGCCGGGACCGCTGAGCGGCTCGGATCCGCCCCGTTTCCAGGGGTGGGATAAGGGTCGCCTAACCACCACCGGGGGCCAGGGAAGCGCGTAATGTCCGCACCGACCGGCCCAGCAGGAGAAGCCAGGAGTACGCAGTGACCTACGTGATCGCCGAGCCCTGCGTCGACGTGCTCGACAAGGCGTGTATCGACGAGTGCCCCGTGGACTGCATCTACGAGGGCGAGCGGATGTTGTACATCCACCCGGACGAGTGCGTCGACTGCGGCGCCTGCGAGCCGGTCTGCCCGGTCGAGGCCATTTACTACGAGGACGACGTCCCGGACAACTGGTCCGACTACACCAAGGCGAACGTCGACTTCTTCAACGAGCTGGGCTCGCCCGGCGGCGCCTCCAAGGTCGGCAAGACCGCGCACGACCCGGGGTTCATCAAGGCTCTGCCCCCGCAGGGCGAATGACCCGGCTGCCCGACTTCCCCTGGGATTCGCTCGCCGAGGTCAAGGCCCGCGCGCAGGCGCATCCCGGGGGCATCGTCGACCTGTCCGTCGGCACGCCCGTCGACCCGGTGCCGGACTCGATCCGCGCCGCGCTCGCGTCGGTGTCGGAGATCCCCGGCTATCCGGCCACGCACGGCACGCCTGAGCTGCGGGAAACGGCCGTCGCGGCGCTGGAGCGGCGGTACGGGATCACCGGCGTCGAACCGGACGCGGTGCTGCCGACGATCGGTTCGAAAGAGGCCGTGGCCTGGCTGCCGCGGCTGCTCGGCTTCGGGCCGGGCGACGTGGTGGTCATCCCGGAGCTGGCGTATCCGACGTACGAGGTCGGTGCGCTGCTCGCGGGCGCCGAGGTGGTGCGCGCGGACGGGCTGACCCAGCTCGGCCCGCGCCGCCCGGCGATGATCTGGCTGAACTCGCCGTCGAACCCGACCGGCCGCGTGCTCGGCGTCGACCACCTGCGCAAGGTGGTCGAATGGGCGCGCGAACGCGGCACCGTCGTGGTGTCCGACGAGTGCTACCTCTCGCTCGGCTGGGAGGCGGAACCGCTGTCGGTGCTGCATCCGTCCGTCCACGGTGGACAGACGGACGGCCTGCTCGCGGTGCACTCGCTGTCCAAGTCGGCGAACCTCGCGAGCTACCGCGCCGGATTCGTGACGGGCGACCCGAAGCTGGTGAAGACCCTGCTGGAGGTGCGCAAGCACGCCGGCATGATCGTGCCGCGCCCGGTGCAGCAGGCGATGGTGGCCGCGCTTTCCGACGACGAAGCCCTTGCCGGGCAACGCGAACGCTATCGCGCGCGGCGGGTCGTGCTGCGGAAGGCGTTGCAGGGCAACGGCTTCGAGATCACTTATTCCGAAGCCGGGCTGTATCTCTGGGCCACGCGCGGGGAATCCGCGCAGGCCACGGTGGAATGGCTCGCCGAGCGCGGCATCCTGGTCGCGCCGGGCACCTTCTACGGGCCCGCGGGCAAGGAACACGTGCGGGTCGCGCTGACGTCAACGGACGAGCGCATCGAGGCGGCCGCGGAGCGGCTGGCGCAGGGTTGAGAGCACGGGGTCAGGCGACTGACCCCGTGAAATACCCGGTCGCCGCGACCGCGAGCGCGAGGAAGACCGCCGGGAACGCGATGTTGTGGAACACCTTCGCGCGGATGTGCGCTCCGACCGCGCCGACGAAGAACAGCGTCAGCCCGATCGCCGCGGCCAATCCCAGGCGAGGCCAGCCGAGCAGGCCGGCCACCAGCCCGGCGACGCCCGCGCCTTCCAGGATCGCCAGGTAGGGGATCCATCGCGGGCCGACGCCGACCTCGGTCGAGTTCTGCACCACGAACCGCGCTCGGACGGCTTTGGCCACGACCTCGAAGGCGTTGATCGCGACGCAGACGAAGGTGGCGACGAGAAGTCCGGTTTGCATGGCTGCTCCTTTCCGGTCCCACTTCCCTGACGGGGCGGGGGCCGGAAAGGTGACCGGCCGTCAGTAGTCGCGGCCGGTGAAACCGCGGTAGACGAACCGGGTGAGCGCCTCGATCGCTTCCTCGTCGGAGGGCTGGTTCCACCCTGCTGGCGGCGGCGTGACCAGCCACATCTGCGCGAAGTTGTCGATCAGCTGGTACATCATCGCGATGGTGAGCTGGGTGTTCGCCGGGAGCCGCAAGCCAGCCGCGGTGACGTGCTTGAGGTGGCTCTCGACGTCCGAGGCCTGGGTGGCGCCGAAGTTCGCGTACGCGGCGGCGAAGGCCTCGTTCACCATCGCCGCCTGGCGCAGCGCGAGCATCGTGGGCGCGTTGGCGCGGTAGAAGTCCCAGTACTGCCGCACGTGCCAGCGGACCGCGGCGGGATCGCTGAAATCGGACAGATGGTCCTCGGCCATGGCCTGCTGGTCGCTGTCCTCGGCCAGGTCGGCCAGCAGCGCGATCAGCAGTTCTTCCTTGCCCGCGAAGTGGTTGTAGAACGACCCCGCGGCGCGGCCGGCTTCCCGGGTGATGTCGGTGATCTTCGTGTTCAGGTAGCCCTTGGCCGCGAACACGCGCTTGGCCGCGTCCTTGAGTGCCGTTTCCGTTTCGGCGGCTTTGTCCCGGCGGCTCGTCGCTGTCATCCGGCACCTCCCTTGACGCGAACGCTATCAGCGGGCATGCTGAATCTAAATTCAGTGAATCATAATTCAGTGAGACGGGAGAAGGACATGACGGTGCTGGTGGCGGGGGCGGGCCCGACCGGGCTCACGCTGGCGATCGAGCTGGCGCGGCGTGGGGTCGGCGTGCGGGTGGTGGACAAGGCGGAGCAGTACTTCGTCGGCTCGCGCGGCGACGGGCTGCAGCCGCGCACGATGGAGGTCTTCGAGGATCTGGGCGTGCTGGACGCGGTGCTCGCCGCGGGTGCGCCGCCGCACGAGATGCGCGTGTACCTCGACGGGGAGTTCACGATGGTGCGGCGGATGGCCGAGCCGGTCGAGCCGACGCCCGCGGTGCCGTATCCGACCGCCTGGTTCCTCGGCCAGTCGCAGACCGAGGGGATCCTCCGGGACCGGCTGGCCGAGTTCGGCGTGCGGGTGGAGCTGAACACCGCGTTGACCGGCTTCACGCAGGACGAGGAGGGCGTCACCGCGGAGCTGTCGACGGGGGAGACGGTGCGCGTGGACTACCTGGTCGGCGCGGACGGCGGGAAGAGCTTCGTGCGCAAGACGCTGGGGATCGCGTTCGAGGGGACCACTGACGAGTCGATCCGGATGCTGCTGGGCGACGTCTCCGCGGAGGGGCTCGACCACGGCTCGGCGTACTGGTTCGCGAAGGCGGACGAGCCGATGTCCGGCGTCGCGTTCACGCCGCTCCCGGGGACGCCGTATTTCCAGTTCGCCTCCCCGCTCGGCGACGGCGACGCGGGCACCTCGCTGAGCGAGTTGCAGGAGCACCTGGACGCGGTGTCCGGCGGCGGGATCCGGCTGCTGGAGCTGGCGTGGTCAACCGTGTGGCGGCCGAACATCCGGCTGGCGGCGGCATTCCGGCAGGGCCGGGTGTTCCTCGCCGGGGACGCCGCGCACGTACACCCGCCGACCGGCGGGCAGGGCTTGAACACCGGGGTGCAGGACGCGTACAACCTGGCCTGGAAGCTCGCCGACGGATCGCCCGCGCTGCTGGACAGCTACGAGGCGGAACGACGCGCGGTCGCGGCGCGGGTTCTGGGGGTGAGCACTGCGTTGCTGGAGAAGTACAAGGAGGGTGCCGAGGACGCGCACGAACGCGGGCCGGAGACGCAGCAACTCGACCTGACTTACCGGGGCGGCCCGCTGTCGCCGGTTGGTGTGGGAGCGTTGCGGCCGGGAGACCGGGCACCGGACGCGCCGCTCGTGGACGCGAACGGCAAGAGCGTGCGGCTGTTCGAGTTGTTCCAGGGTCCACATGCGACAGAACTGGTCTTCGGCGACGGACCGCTCGGGACGGAGCATCCCGCGTACCGGATCCTGCCGCAGGGGGCGACGGGGGAACTCGTGGACGCGGGCGGGCATGCGTACGCGGCGTACGAGGGGGCACCGGGGAAACGGGTGCTGGTGCGGCCGGATGGGTACGTGTGGTCGGTTAGCTGACTGCGTGTTCGGCTGCTTCGATGCGGTGCCAGATGTCGAGCCAGGTGGCGCGGGCGTGGGCGCGTTTGGCGAGTTCGTGTTCGACGATTCGTCCGGCGACGAAGCCGATTTCTGCGTCTGCGTTGGGCAGTACTCCGCGCACCTTCTCCGCGGCGAACACCGCGTCCTGGTGATCGCCCAGCACGGTCTGGAATTTGCGCGTCGCCTTGATCAGCTCGGACAGTTTCGCGGCCTGCTTCTTCTTCGCCGCCGATCGGGCCAATTCGGCGGTATAGCGGAGTTTCTTGCCGTGGATGCGCAGTGCGTGCAGGTCGTCGTCCGGGGGATTCGGGGGCAGGGCGGCGACTGCGCGGGCGAGTTTCCGGTACGGCTTTCGTACGTCCGCGGCCAAACTGGGCTTCTCGGCGGGGGTTTCGTCGATCTCGTGCTCGGCGGTGCGGGACAGCTGGGCGATGCCCTGCAGCAGGGTCGCGTACCGGGGGCTCGACAGCGCCCGGTTCAAGCGGCGGCGGGCGGTGGTGCGTTCGGAGACGAAGCGGGACACCAGCCGTCGTCCGGCGGGTTGGTCTCGGACGTCGAAGTCGGCGATCACCTCGCGCAGGTGGCCGATCAGGACGTCGTAGTCGCGGACCTCGCCGAGGACCTGGCCCAGCCAGCCGAGGCCGGCGCGTACCGGTTCCGCGGTGGGGCCGACCAGTGCGCTCGAGGACTTCAGCACGCTTCGCATCCGCCGTTGCGCGACGCGCATCTGGTGCAGTTCTTCCGGATCGGCCCCAGTCCGGGTGCCCGGTTCGCGGGACAGCAGTTCGCGCAGTTCGTGGTCGAGTTTGGCGCGGACGTGCGCGGCGGCCGGTGCCTCGGGGCCCGCCTTCGCCGGTTCGGCGGGGAGCCCGAGAGCGGCCGGCGTCGTCGGTTCCGGAGTACGGCGGCGGCTGGTCGCTTCGGAAGTCACCTGGTTAATGGTAGGTGAGCGACGATCAGATCGAATCCGCCGAAAACGTCGAAAGGGTGCGCTTCCGCTGCGGGAAGCGCACCCTCGTCGAAGAGCTGGATCAGTTGGCGTGCAGTGCTTCGTTCAGCTGGATGCCGACGCCGCCGCGCGGCACGACCTCGACCGCGCCGGTCGCGGAGTTGCGGCGGAACACCGCGCCCGAGATGCCGGACAGCTCGCGTGCCTTGACCGTCTTGCCGTCGACCTCGACCTTGGTGCCCGCGGTGATGTACAGCCCGGCCTCGATCACCGAGTCGTCGCCGAGGGAGATGCCCGCGCCGCCGTTCGCGCCGATCAGGCAGCGTTCGCCGATCGAGATCACCTCGGTGCCGCCGCCGGACAGCGTGCCCATGATCGACGCGCCGCCGCCGACGTCGCTGCCGTCGCCGACCACCACGCCCGCCGAGATGCGGCCTTCGACCATCGACGCGCCGAGCGTGCCCGCGTTGTAGTTCACGAAGCCCTCGTGCATCACGGTGGTGCCGGACGCCAGGTGCGCGCCGAGCCGCACGCGGTCCGCGTCGGCGATGCGGACGCCGGTCGGGAGCACGTAGTCGACCATCCGCGGGAACTTGTCCACGCCGTACACGGAGACCGCGCCGCGCGACCGCAGCCGCAGCCGGGTCTGCTCGAAGCCCTCGACCGGGCACGGGCCGTGGCTCGTCCACACGACGTTGGCCAGCAGGCCGAAGATGCCGTCGAGGCTCTGCACGCGCGGCTGGACCAGCCGGTGCGAAAGCAGGTGCAGGCGCAGGTAGACGTCGTGGGCGTCGGCGGGCGCGGTGGCAAGGCTGCCGATCGTGACGCGCACCGCGACGACCTCGACACCGCGGTCGGTGTCCGGGCCGAGCAGCGCGGCCGCGGACTCGCCGAGCAGCTCGGTGGTCTGCTCCGCGGTCAGCCGCTCGGTGCCGCTCGTGCCTGCGTCGACCAGCTTGGGGTGCGGGTACCAGGTGTCCAGCACGGTCCCGTCGGACGTGACGGTGGCCAGCCCGACGCCGACGGCGCCGGTCGTTTCGGGGTCAGGGGTCTGCTCGCTCACGCTGGTCACGGTAGCCGAAGCGAGCCGGATCAACCTGTGGTGGCCAGCTGGTTCACCTTTTGCTTGACCTCGGTCAGCGCGGTCGAGATGGACACGAGCGCCTGCGTGCACGCCCCGCCGGGGGTCGGCACGGTGGTGCAGCCCGCCTGGCGGAACGCGCCGACCGCCTGGTCGAGCGCGGTCGCGTCGCGGTCGAGCGGCTGGTTGACCGTCTTGCCCGCTTTAGCCAGCTTGTGCACCGAACCGGCGGTGTTGCCGACCTCGGTGACGTATTTCTCACAGCCCTTGGGCAGTTGGGTCTGCGGACCGGTGAAGCAAGCGTCGGCCGACAGCGCCTCGAGCTTGGTCGGCAGGGCGTCCGGACCCGGATCGCCGGCTCCCGGACGGGCCTTGGGCCCAGCCTCGTTGCTGCAGCCGGTGAGGACGAGGGCGAGGACGCCGAGAGCGACCAGGGAGCTTCGCGTGCGCACGTCCTCACGGTAGCCCCCGCGCCTGCTGGGTACGGTGCCGGTATGACCTCCCTTGACCTGCGCGCCGACCCGGCCGACCTCACCGCTGCCCTTGTGGATGTGTTCAGCGTCTCCGGGGAGGAGGGCAAGCTCGCGGACCTGGTGCAGGCGGCGCTGGCCGAGCAGGCTCCGCATTTGGAGGTCGTGCGCAATGGGGACGCGGTGCTGGCACGGACTCGGTTGGGGCGGCCTTCGCGGGTGATTCTCGCGGGGCATTTGGACACTGTCCCGGAGAATTCCAACTTGCCTTCTCGGCTTACTGGGGTCGGGGACGATTCCGTGTTGCATGGGCTGGGGTCGGTGGACATGAAGGGCGGGGATGCGGTCTTCTTGCATCTCGCCGCTACATTGCCGGAGCCTCGGCATGATGTGACGTTTGTGTTTTACGACAATGAAGAGGTCGAGGCTGTTCGGAACGGGCTCGGGCGGATCGAGCGGGAGTTGCCTGAGTGGCTTGCCGGGGACCTCGCGATTGTCGGGGAGCCGTCCAATGGGGTGATTGAGGCTGGCTGCCAGGGGACGTTGCGGGTTGAGGTGCGGACTTCCGGGGCTCGGGCGCACACTGCTCGGGCTTGGATGGGGTCGAATGCGATTCACGCGTTGGCGGAGCCGTTGCAGCGGTTGGCTTCTTATTCGCCTCGGGTGGTGGAGATTGACGGGCTGACTTATCGGGAAGGGCTGCAGGCTACTGCTATTTCCGGCGGGGTGGCTGGGAATGTGGTGCCGGATGCTGCCGTTCTGACGGTTAATCATCGGTTCGCGCCTGATCGGGGGGCGGAGGAGGTCGAGGCGCATGTGCGAGGGGTTTTTGATGGGTTTGATGTGACGTTGGTGGATATGTCGCCTGGGGCGTTGCCTGGGTTGTCTGCGCCTGCTGCTGCTGAACTGGTGGCTGCGGCTGGCGGGTCGGCTGCGGCCAAGTTGGGGTGGACGGATGTGGCTCGGTTCGCTGCGTTGGGGATGCCTGCGGTGAATTTCGGGCCTGGGGATCCTACGTTGGCGCATACGCAGCAGGAGTGGGTTCGGGTTGGGGAGATTCGGGGGGTTGCTGAGGTGTTGAGGCGGTTTTTGAGTTGATTCTGTCTCGGCTCGGGCCTCGTCGCCTGGCGGCGACATTGGCCCGTGCGTGCGTGGGGCACCCCGAAGCTTGATTGTGCTGACGGTCTGGGGGTGCTTGTCAAGGCGGGAAAGATGCCTTGACAAGCACCCCCAGACCGCAGG
The DNA here is from genome assembly GCF_004522315.1 of Amycolatopsis sp. CFH S0740. Classification (NCBI taxonomy): domain Bacteria; kingdom Bacillati; phylum Actinomycetota; class Actinomycetes; order Pseudonocardiales; family Pseudonocardiaceae; genus Amycolatopsis; species Amycolatopsis sp. CFH S0740. The sequence goes on from NZ_SDLS01000040.1 coordinate 50,631, forward strand.
GAGGCTTCGTATCGGGGTGCGGGGGAGGGGCTGGGTGCCTCGCTCGTTGGGTGCACTGGCTGCGGGTGGGGTTGAGTGTCTCGACGGTTGGGTGCGTCGGCTGCCGGTTTTCGGGCGGGGCTTGCGCCCCAATGTGGCATTGGGTGCGTTGGATGCACCCAATGTGGCGTTCGTTGCGTCCCATGCACCCAATGCCGCATTGGGGCGGCATCCCGGCGGCTGCGGGCCGGGCGGGGCGGTCCGTGAAGGGCTCCTTGAGGGAATCTGGGTCCGTGAAGGGGCCCCTCACGTCCGGAGCATGGTCGTGAGGGGAACCCTGCGGGAATCAGCGTCTGTGAGGGTTCCCCTCACGACAGGAAGGGCCGCCGGGAAGAAGTCAGGCGGCCGTTCGGGTTTGTGGGCTGAGGCCGGGGCGGCGCAATGCGCAAGCACCCCGGCCCACAGCAGCTTTTTTTACCGGCCTTGCAGCGATTTCACGTTGTCGCCGAAGGTCCAGCCTTTTGAGCCGTCCCAGTTGATTGACCAGTCCATCAATCCCTTGAGTCCGGGGACGCTCTGGTACGCCTGCGAGACCAGGCCCGGATCCATGTAGCCGCCGCCTGCGCCTGGTTGGGCTGGGAGGCCTGGGACTTGTTTGTCCAGCGGGACGCGGATTGTGGTGCCTTGTACGGTGAGGCCCTTGTCCAGGCATTGCGTCTGCACGGTGAATCCCTGCACGGTCCCGGCTTCGTAGCTGTCGCCGGAGCAGCCGTACATGGAGCCGTTGTAGTACTGCATGTTCAGCCACCACAGTTGGCCGTTGTCGGCGTACTTCTTGATGATGGGGAGGTATGCGCCCCAGATCGAGCCGTAGGTTACCGAGCCGCCCGTTACGTATGCTGTTTCCGGGGCCATCGTCAGGCCGAAGCCGGCGGGCATTTGGGACAGTACGCCGTCGATGATGCGTTCCAGGTTTGCTTGCGAGGCGGACAGCGAATTGATGTCGCCGCTGCTCGACAAGCCGGTCTCGATGTCGATGTCGATTCCGTCGAAATTGTACTTCTTCAGGATCGGCACGATGGTGCTGACGAACTTGTCGGCGACCGAGCTGGACGACAGGTCAATACCCGCTGCTGCGCCGCCGATAGACATCAGGATGGTGGCTCCGGCGTCCTTGGCCGCGCACATCTCGGCGGGCGTGGAGACCTTCACCGTCGAGTCCATGCCGTCTTCCCACTGCACGGTGCCGTCGGAAAGGATCACCGGGAAGGCGGCGTTGATGACGTTGTACCCGTGTGCGGCCATGCTGGGGTCGTTGATCGGCACCCAGCCCATGCCGGGGTGGACGCCGTTCGAGGCTCCGTCCCAGTTTTCCCAATAGCCTTGCAGCACCGAACCGGAGGGTCTCGGTTTTACCGCGCAGGTGTCCGACTGCGGAGCGGCCGCTGAGGCGGGGGCGATTCCCGCGAGCGGCAGTGCGAGCAGGGCCGCCACGGCGGTCCCGAACCAGCGCGATTTCCGTCCGTTCATCACGGCTCCCGTCCCCGGTAACGGTGGTGTCGCAACGGTAAGCGGCGCACCGGGGGATTCCTACCCCCGAACGTATGGTCTAGACAAATTCCGCCAGGGTGGTCTGGACAAGTGGACGAACACGGACCAGCCGGGCACGAGGCGCCGTGCCCGGCTGGTCCAGAAGGCCGAGAAACTAGAGTGCGGTTACTGCGTCAGCAGGCCCCGTTGTCGGTCCAGACGGCCCAGGAACCGGGTGCGCCCGGCTCAGCGCCGACGGAGTACCACGTCGAGGTCCACTTGTGGTTGTTGTACGAGACCACGTCGCCCGGACCGTAGAACGCGTTCGAGTCCCACGCCGCGATGCCGCCGCAGCCCGGCGGGGTGCCGCTGCCCACGGTGAGGGTGAAGTCCGAGGTGTGCGTGGCGTTCGCGCCGGTCGCGGTGATCGTGACCTTGCTGGTGCCCTTCGGCGTGCTGGCCGTCGTGGCGATGGTGACGGTCGCGGTGGCGCCGGACTGGATGGTCGCCGGGTCGAAGGTCGCGGTCGCGCCCGAGGGCAGGCCGCTCGCGGTCAGCTTGACCGACTGCGCGTTGCCGTTGGTGATCTTGGTGGTCACCGTGGACGTCGCCGACTCACCGGGCTGGACAGTCGCGGTCGCCGGGGACAGCGCGACCGAGAAGTCGTTGCCCGCCGGCGGGTTGCCGGTGCAGGTGGCCTCGCCCGAGACCGCGCCGACCGAAACCGCGTCCCACGCCGCCTTGGTGGCGTTGAACTCGGTGCAGCTGCCCGGGAACAGGTCGACCGCGGCCTGAAGGGTGGCCTTGCGGGCCGCCTTGTGGTTCCAGGACGAGGTCTTGTGCAGCAGGCCGTTGTAGAAGATCTTGCCCGCCTTCTGGATGCCGACGCCGGTGACGCTGCTGTTGTTGCAGGTCGGGCTCGACGGCTGGCCGTCCGAGGGAGAGCTGCCCTCGGCGAGCAGGTAGAACCAGTGGTTCTGCGGGCCCGCGGCGGCGTGCACCTCGGTGTTCGGGATCGACGACGAGTAGCAGTTCGGGTCGCCGATCTGGCCCGGGTTGTACATGTAGCGGATCGGGCCCTGTCCGACCAGGTTGACGCCCTCGCCGACGGTGAAGTCCGGCTTGTCGACCGGGTTGTTCGCGTAGAACTCGGTCAGCGCGCCGAAAATGTCGCCGGTGGACTCGTTGAGCCCGCCGTTCTCGTTGCCCGAACCCGCGCCGCCCGGCGTGTTCTGGAAGATGCCGTGCCCGAACTCGTGGCCGACCACGTCCATCGACGTCGCCTGGCGCTGGTTGTCCTGCGAGTGGCCGAAGTGCGTGGACGAACCGTCCCAGTACGCGTTGACGTCGTTCAGCCCGACCGAGGCGGGGAACCCGCGGCCGTTGCCGTCGATGCCGCTGCGGCCCAGCCAGTCCTTCAGCATGTTCCACTCGGTCTGCACGCTGTAAAGCGTGTCGACGCAACCGGTTTCGAGGTCGGTGCCCTGCCCGTTGCCCCAGTTGTTGCTGGACTTCGTGAACACCGAGCCGTTTTCGCGGCCGCAGCTGATGCCCGACCGGTTCGGGTCGCGCATCGAGTACGAGCTGCCCGACCCGGTGGTGTCGATGCTGACCTGGCCGACGTAGTAGCTGTTGCCGTTGCCCGCCGCGGCGGGGGCCGCGGCGTTCGCGCCGGACTTCGCCGGGCTTTCGGCCTTCACGTCGTCGCGCTGGTCGAGGACCTTGCCGGTGGCGGCGTCGACGAAGACGTGCAGGTTGCTCGGCGCCTTCGCGGTGCGGCCCTTGACGACGACCTCGTAGGCGAGTTTCGGCTGTGCGCCGCCGAGAACGACCAGATCAGGCTTGCTCACCGTGCTCACGGTCGGCAACTGGGCGCGGGCGACCGAGGCCGCGCGCGCCGCGTCGACAGTGGGCTTGGTGCCCACGGTGATGGCCGCGCCCTCGGCGGAGTCGGTGCCGCGCACGCGGCCCGTTCCGTCGGCGACGATCACCGCATCCCCGCCGACGACCCGGAGGCCGTCGTAGGTGCGCTCGTAGGAGTTGTAATACAGCCCGGCGTCGCCCAGGGTGGTGCTGACGCGGTGCAGGCTTTCGGCCGAGCTCTTGCGGAGCCCGACCGCGCCTGCGGCGGCGGCCCGGTCGGCGGCCGCGATCGCGGTGGCCTGCGGGTCTGCGGTGGGGTGGGCGGGGGCCGCGGATGCCGGGGTCACCGGCAGCGCGAGCAGGGAAAGGGCGAGACCGGCGACACTTGCGATGCCGGTGGCGAGCCCTCTTCTGGACGTCATCGACAGTCCTTTCGGGGTACACGATGGGGAAAAGCGCAACGCGTTGAGCTGGGCTGATCAGGCCGCGGACACCGTGAGTAAAAAAGCGCTCACGGGGGCGGTCAATGCGCTGAACGGACCAGCGGGACCTCGGGGGCGATCGGGACTATTCCCCGCAAGTAGCCCCGTAGCAGGGAAAACGGCGGTTTGGGACGGGCCGGACGACTTTCGTAGGTAGTTCCTGACAACCGGCCGTTGGTAGGAGGACCGGAACCCGCTGGTGGTCCGCTTTCCCGCGTTCAGCCGCGGGCAACCGAGCCGTCACGCTCCGGTGCCGCCTCGGGCGCCCGCCGCGGCCGATCGGCCCGTAGGCTTGGCTGGTGAGCGAACAGTCTGAATTTCCCGACGGCCAGTACCCCGAACGTCCGGTGGAGCGGCACAAGGGCCCGGTGGTGCTCCGGCGCGATCGGCGCGACCAGGGCAGCACCACCGATCAGCGGCTGCTCGACTCGCGGGGGCCGAGCGACTGGGTGCACACCGACCCGTGGCGCGTGCTGCGGATCCAGGCCGAGTTCGTCGAGGGATTCGGCGCGCTGGCCGAGGTTCCGCGCGCGGTGACCGTGTTCGGTTCGGCGCGCACCAAACGCGACCACCCGGAGTACGAACTGGGCCGCAAGATCGGGGCCGCGCTCGCCGACGCCGGGTTCGCGGTGATGACCGGCGGCGGTCCGGGCGCGATGGAAGCGGTGAACCGCGGCGCGAACGAGGCGGGCGGGTTCTCCGTCGGGCTCGGCATCGAGCTGCCGTTCGAGCAGGGTCTGAACCCGTGGGTCGACCTCGGCGTGAACTTCCGCTACTTCTTCGCGCGCAAGACCATGTTCGTCAAGTACTCGCAGGCGTTCATCTGCCTTCCCGGCGGATTCGGGACGCTCGACGAACTGTTCGAGGCGCTCACGCTGGTCCAGACCAAGAAGGTCACGAAGTTCCCGGTGGTGCTGTTCGGCACCGACTACTGGGGCGGGCTGTACGACTGGATCGCGAAATCCGTGCTCGACGGCGGGAAAATCGGCGAGAAGGACCTCGATCTGCTGCACTTGACCGACGACATCGACGACGCGGTGCGCGTCGTGCAGGAGTCTTATCAGGCTTGGGAGGACACGCACTGATGCGGATCTGTGTGTTCTGCGGTTCGGCGCAGGGTTTTTCGCCGGAGTATGCCGAAGCGGCGGCCGGCGTCGGGAAACTGTTGGCGCAGCGGGGAATCGGCCTCGTCTACGGCGGCGCGAGCGTCGGCACCATGGGCGTGGTGGCGAACGCCGCGCTCGCCGCGGGCGGCGAAGTGATCGGCGTGATCCCGGAAGTGCTGTCGAACGTGGAAATCGCGCACGGCGGTCTCACCGAATTACACGTGGTCGCCGACATGCACCAGCGCAAAGCGAAAATGGCCGCGCTGTCGGACGCGTTCGTCGCGTTGCCCGGCGGGGTCGGCACCCTCGAGGAATTGTTCGAGGTGTGGACGTGGGCGCAGCTCGGTATTCACCGCAAGCCGATCGGGCTGCTCGACGTGGCCGGGTATTACTCGCCGCTGGTGGCGTTCGCCGATCAGATGCTGGAGAAGGGATTCCTGCGGCCGGAAACGCGGGAGCTGATCAGCGTCGCGTCCGACGCGGACAAGCTGGTCGACATCATGAGCCGCTCGGTCGGATAAGGCGCCTACGACGCTTTTTCGTCCGGTCGCTTGTGATAGGTGTCGACGTATTCCTGCCCGGACAGTTCCAGGATCGCGTACATGATCTCGTCGGTGACCGAGCGGCGGATCGCCGAGGACGAGTCCTGGCCCTCGTAGCGCGCGAAGTCCAGCGGTTCGCCGAAGCGGACCTTGATCTTGGCGAGCCGCGGGATTTTCGCGCCGTTCGGCTGGATGCCCTCGGTGCCGAACAACGCGACCGGGACCACCTTCGCCCCGGTGGACAGCGCGAGCGCGGCGACGCCGGTGTGCCCGCGGTGCAGCCGTCCGTCGAGCGAGCGGGTGCCCTCGGGGTAGATCGCGAAGACGCCGCCGTCGGTGAGCACCTTCCGGCCCGCTTCGAGCGCGGCGAGCCCGGCCTGTGCGTTGCCGCGTTCGACCGGGACGTACCCGAGCGCGTCGAGCGATTTCGCGATGAACCGGCCCTTGACGCCCTTGCCCGTGAAGTACTCGGCCTTGCCGAGGAACCGGACCTGCCGCGGGGTGGTGAACGTGATCACACCCGTGTCCAGCGCCGCCCGGTGGTTGGAGGCGAGCAGCACCGGACCGTCCTCGGGGATGTTCTCGACCCCCTCGACCTGGGGCCGGTAAAGCGCGCGGACCAGCGGTCCGAGCACGAAACGGACGAGCAGCGACAGCAAGGGTTCTCCCTCCGGAGGATCGGGCACCGGCTCCAGCATGGCACGATCGCCTCCATGAGCTGGTTTCACCGTCGCACCTGGCAGGAGCCCGGGTGGAGCGCCGCGGACATCCTCGCCGCCAAACGCGGCCGGACCGTGTCGGTCGTGCTGCCGGCGCTGAACGAGGAGGAAACGGTCGCCGCGGTGGTCGCCTCGGTGCGCCCGCTGCTCGGCGGAGTGGTCGACGAGCTGGTGGTCGTCGACTCCGGTTCCACCGACGCGACCGTCGAGGTCGCCGCGGCCGCCGGGGCTCGCGTGGTGCGCCGCGAGGACGTCGTGCCGGAGCTGCCGCCGCGTCCGGGCAAGGGCGAGGTGCTGTGGCGCTCGCTCGCCGCGACGACCGGCGACGTCGTGGTCTTCCTCGACTCCGACCTGGTCGACCCGGACCCGGCGTTCGTGCCGTCGCTGCTCGGCCCGCTGCTCACCGAGGACGGCGTGCACCTGGTCAAGGGCTTCTACCGCCGCCCGCTGCGGCTGGAGAGCACCGGCGGCGGCCGGGTCACCGAGCTGCTGGCGCGCCCGGTGCTGTCCGCGCTGCGCCCGGCCCTCGGCGAGCTGGTGCAGCCGCTGGGCGGCGAGTACGCGGGCACGCGCGAGTTCTTGGAGTCGGTGCCGTTCGCCGGGGGATACGGCGTCGAGATCGGCCTGCTGCTCGATGCCGAGGAGCGCTACGGCCTCGACGGGTTGGCGCAGGTCAACCTCGGCGTGCGCAAACACCGCAACCGGTCGCTGCTGCAACTCGGCGTGATGGCCCGGCAGATCCTCGGCACCGCGCTGGCCCGCTGCGGGATGCCGAGCGCGGAGGCGGCGCGGTTCACGCAGTTCGTGCAGGTGTCCGGGGAGTGGGTGCCCGACGTGACGGAGGTGCCGGTGGCGGATCGGCCCCCGATGCGGGAGGTGCTGGCCGCCCGGCGGGAATGACCTTCTGTCTACAGTGGACAGAACGCGGCTTCATCGAGATGTCATCGCCGCGCGCTACGTTCCGGAGCCGATCCGATTCGAGCAGCGGGGCGATGGACGTGGCCGAAGACCGACTGGATCCCGCGAGCGCGCGCCGGCTGAAACTGCGGGATCTGGTTCTTCGGCAGCAGGGACGGTTTCCTGGCCGCCCGTGCCGGGCGAGGCGAAGGTACGTGAGGGGAACCCTGAGGGAATCTGATTCCTTCAGGGTTCCCCTCACGTACCTTCACCGGGGTCACGCGGCCCGGGCAGCCACGACTCAACCGCACCCGCAACCTCGCCTTAAGTTCCTGGCATTGGGACTTACACCGCCACGATGGACCCGGTGCAGGCCGAGTGGCTGGCCGGTCTCGCCGAGCCGAAGGGGATCACTCGTCTCGGCGGCGGACGAGTCCGGCTCACCGCTGTCGTCGTCGCGCTGTTCCGTGGGTCGCCGGAATCGCAGCCGTACGTCGACGCCAACGACCTGTTCCACCTCGATCCGATGGACCCGCCGATCCAGCTCATCCGGGAACCGTGACCGCTAGCCGGCCGTCTTCGACCGTGAGGATCTGGTCGAACCCGGCGACGTGCTCTGGCCGGTGCGTCACCAGCACGACGGTTCCCTTCGCCTGAGCGAGAACCCGCGCCAGGACCTCGTCGCCGTGTGCTGGGTCGAGGCCTTCCACCGGTTCGTCGAGGACGAGGACCGGGGGTGCGGCGAGTACCGCGCGGGCGAGGATCAGCCGTTGCCGTTGACCGCCGGAGAGGGCGTCGCCGTCTTGGCCGGTGTCCCGGTCCAGCGGGAGGTCGAAGCCGGCGGTTTCGCAGGCGGCGCGCAGGTCGTCGTCGGTGGCTTCCGGGTTGGCGAGCAGCAGGTTTTCGCGGACGGTCGTGGCGAAGACGTGTGCGTCGGCGAGGGCTCCGGAGATCACGGCGGGGTGCGGTCCGGTCACGGGACGGCCGTCGACGGTGATCGAGCCGGACGTGGGGGCGACGAAGCCGAGCAGGACGTGCAGCAGGGTCGTTTTTCCGGCGCCCGACGGGCCGAGGACGCCCAACCGGGTGCCGGGCGGCAGGTCGAGATCGATGCCTTCGAGCGCGGCGCGGCGGCCGGGATGCTGGACGCCGACGTTGGTCAGCCGGAAATGCCCTGGTCCGGGGATCGGTTCGGGGGCTGGGTCCGGCGCGGCGAGGACGGCGCGGACCCGGCTCAGCGAGGCGCGGATTTCGGGGATTCGCTCGGCGGCGGGGAGCAGCGGAAGGACCAGTTCGAACAGGGCCATTGTGGTCAGGGTGAGGGCGGCGGTGACCGGGATGCTCGCGGGGCTGAGCAGCGCGACCGCGGCGGTGGTCGCGAATTGCACGACCACTCCGGCGGCAGTGGCCAGGGCGAGGCGGCGGCCGGTGCGGCGGGATTCTGCGGCCAGCTTGTCGATGACCGTGGTGGCGCGGGCTTTTTCTCGTTGTTCCCAGCCGTAGGCGATGAGTTCGTGGCGGCCGAGGACGAGTTCTACGGTGCGTTCGGTGAGTTCTTGACGTGGCTCGGGGGCTTCGCTTCGGGGGATTAACAGAAGTCCTGTTGCGAGCAGTCCGATGAGGACAACCCCGGCCAGCGGAAGGCTCGCCAGCCCGGCGAAAACCACAACTGCTAGACCGACAGTGCCCGCGACCACGGCCGGTAGCGCTAGCCGGAGGATGGCGTCCTGCACAGCGTCCACATCGGACACTAGCCGGGTGACCAGATCCGCGCCGGAGTGTTCGGCGACGCGGCGGGGGATAAGGGCCTGGTACACCCGGGTCCGGAGGGAGCCGAGATAGCGGAGGACAACGTCGTGTCCGGCAAGGCGTTCGGCGTAACGGAGTCCGCTGCGCGCCAAGGCGAAGACGCGCACGGCGACAATCGCGAGGGTGAGCGCGGCGAGCGGAGGTTGTTCGGCGGCACGCATGAGCAGCCAGGCCGCGGTGCCGGTCAGACCGAGCCCGGCGAGTTCGGCACCGACGGCGAGGAAGGTCGCGCGGACGAGTTTCACACCGTCACCCCGTGGTTGAGTTCGACCGTCCGCGACGCGAGTGCTGCCAGCGCGGGTCGGTGCGCGACCAGGACCGCGGTGCGGCCGGGCAGCAGTTCCTTGGCACCGGCCAGCACAGTCGCTTCCGTGCGGGCGTCGAGGCGGGCGGTGGGTTCGTCCAGCAGGACGAGTCCGGCTTCGGTGCGGGACAGAGCTCGGGTCAGTCCGACGCGTTGGCGTTGCCCGGCGGACAGTCCGGCGCCCAGTTCGCCGATCTGCGTCGCGTAGCCGTCGGGGAGGTCGGTGACGATGTCGTCAACGCGGCGTCCGCCGGTGTTTTCCTTGAAGGTGCCGCGAAAGAGCGTCGGACGTTGCGGTAGCCACGCCGTGTCGCGCAGCCAGGACGAGTGGTCGAGGGTGCGCAGGTCGACTCCGTCCACGAGCACTCGCCCGGAGGTCGGCTCGACGAAACCCAGCAGAACGGCGAGCAGGGTGGATTTGCCGGAACCGCTCGGTCCGACCAAGGCAAGGTGTTCGCCGGATTGAATCGTTAAGTCTACTTCGGACAGTGCGCAAGTTTCGCCGTAATGCACGGATACGTGGTCGAATACCACCTCTGGTGGACCGAGGCGACGTGTCTGCGTACCGGATCGACGGATTGTCGTTGGCGCGCTGAGGATTTCTTTCCATGCGGTGAGTCCTTCGGCGGCGGCGTGGAACTTCGCTCCGGCGGCGCGCAGTGGCAGGTATGCCTCGGGGGCGAGAACCAGGACCAGCATCGCGGTGTGCGCGGTCATCGAGCCGGACAGCAGGCGGAACCCGATGGGTACTGCGACAAGCGCGATCGACAGGGTGGCGACGAGTTCCAGCACCAGCGCGGACAGGAAGGCGACTTTCAATGTCCGGATGGTGGCGTCGGCGTACGCGTCGGCCATTTCGCGCACGATCCGGGTCTGGGCTTGCGCGCGGCCGAACAGTTTGAGCGTCGGCAAACCTCGGACGACGTCGAGGAAGTGTCCGCCCAGTCGCGTTAGGAGTGTCCACTGTGTACGCGCTTTCGTGTGCGCACCGATCAACGCGCCGAAGAGCGGGATCAACGGGACGGTGGCGGCGACGATCAAGGCGGAGGTCAGGTCGGCAGTGAAAAGCCTTGCCAGTACTGCGATCGGGACCACGACCGACAGCACCATCGCTGGCAAGTAGCCCGTGAGGTAGGTGGCGGTGGCATCGACGCCTTTGGTGATTCGGGTGGCGGTCACGCCGGGGTTGCCGGTCGCGTCTAGCAACCGACGACGCAGGCCTGCTTGTGCCGATGCCGCGAAGTGGCTGGTGAGCAGGCCCTGCGCGACAACGAGCAGAAGCCTCGCCCCGACGGCGACGCACAGGGCGACCGAAATGCCGCCGCCGGTGAGCAGGGTCGCGAGCCCGTCCGCCTGGACGAGCACGGTGACAGCGGTGCCGACGCCCAGCACGGCGAGCGCTGCGAGGTAACCGCGAAGACCAGGCATGGTGAGTCTCCTTTAATAGTGCAGCAACGACTTCTCGTCGACCGGACGTCGGTGCGCCCGCCAGGTCAGCCACTGCACGACGACCAGCACGAGGAGCGTGGGCGCGGCGAACCAGCCGAGCACCGCGGCCATGTCCGGCGTGGTGGCGGCCTGGTCGACGGTCAGCTGGTAGCCCGCGCCGGAGGATAGGACGACCGGGAACCGCAGCACGCCGACCAGCAGCGCGGGGCACGCGCTCAGCAGCATGACGGCGGGGAGCGCCAATCGTGGTCGCCGGAGTCCGAAAAGGACCGTCAGGTAGGCGGCGAAGGCGACCGCTACTACCGCCAGTGCGGCCCAGGAACCGCCGAAGAAAGCTCCCCAAACCGTCGCTGTCACCAGGAAAACGCCCACCGGGAGCAGGAACGACCGGGTCAGCCGACGAACCCGTCCGGCAATTTCCGCCGGGCCACGTACTGCGAGGAAAACCAAGCCCTGCAAGCAGAACAGGGCGACAAACCCAAGCCCCCACAACACTGCGTACGGGTTGAACAACGCCAGAACGTCGTCGACCGGACGGCCCTGTGCGTCGAGTGGAAGCCCGCGCACGAGGTTGCCGAGGAACAATCCCCACGAGACCGCGGTGACCAGCGCACCCGCGGTAATGGCGAACGTCCACCCGCGCCGGTTTCCCTCCGGATGTCGACTCCGCAACTGCACTGCCGCGGTGAACGTGACCAAGCCCAGCAGCAACAGCACAATCAGCACGTAAGCCCCGGCGAACACCCGCCCTTCCAGATGCGGGAACGCGCCGAACAGCACGCCGACCGCCGCGACCAGCCACACCTCGTTCGCCAGGAAGAACGGGCCGACCGCGCCGAGCACGCGCCGCTGTCCAGCCTCGTCGCGGGAGAGCGCGGGCAGGAGCATCCCGACGCCGTAGTCGTAGCCTGCCAGCGCGAAGTAGCCGCCCAGCAGCAAACCGAGCACACCCCACCAGATCGTCACCACGGGTCACACTCCACTCAGGACAGGAAGTTCGGTTTCCGCCGCGGCGACGGCCGGACCGCGTTTGGCGATCCGGGCGAGCAGCACCCAGTCGGCGACGGCCAGCACGGCGAACAACAGCGTGAAAGCGATGAAGGAGAACAGGATCTGCCCGCCGCTGACGTCGGCGACGGCGTCCGCGGTGCGCAGCTTGCCCCACACCAGCCAAGGCTGACGGCCGATCTCGCGGACCAGCCAGCCCAGGATCGCCGCGATGAACGGCACGGCGATCCCCGGCACCATCAGGATGAGCACCGGCCGTGCCCGGAGCAGCCGGTCGCGGAACAACAGCAGCGTGCCGACTAACGCCGCGAAGAACGCGAAGAAGCCGATATTGATCATCATTCCGAGCGGCAGCCCGACGGCGACCGAACCCTTGAACTTGTCCGGCTGATACCCGGCGACCTCGGCGAACTGCGCGAACCCGGCCTGGACCACCAGCACGCTGCCGATCAGCGACGTCACCACCCCGATCCGCAGCGACCGGCGGAAGAAGTCGATCTCGCTGGTGCGTTTGAGGAAGTGGTACGCGCTGACGCCGGTCACGAAGAAGCCGCCGGTCAGCAACGCGGCCCCGATAACGTGCGGCAGCGACGCGACGAGCGCCGGGTTGGCGAACAACGCGCCGAAGTCGTCCAGCCGCAGCACGCCGTTCTCCATCCGCGAACCGACCGGGTTCTGCAGGAACGAGTTGGCGACCATGATGAAGAGCGCGGAGGCGTACGCGGTGAGCGTGACCAGCCATAACACCGCCAGGTGCAGCCACTTGTTCATGCGGCCGCGGCCGAAGATCCACACGCCGAGGAACGTCGATTCCAGGAAGAACGCCACCAGCGTCTCGATCGCGAGCGGCGCGCCGAAAACGTCCCCGGCGAACGCGGACAGCTCGGTCCAGGTCATCCCGAACTGGAATTCCATCACGATTCCGGTGACGATTCCGAGTGCGTAGTTGACCACGTACAGGCGGCCCCAGAACGCGGTCATCCGGTGCAGCTGCTCGCCGCCGCGCAGCGTCGCGCGGGTCTGCATGATCGCCACCATGGTCACTAAACCCAGGGTGAGCAGCACAAACAGGAAGTGGAACGTGGTCGTGGTCGCGAACTGGAGTCGCGCTATCGGCAGTGGGTCCATGCCGACGGAGCCTATACGTAGCGCCGCTACATGTAGCGGCAAAACCCATGAGATCGGGGTGATCTCAGGGTTTTTCCCGGACGGTTCGGGGAGGCGCGGAGATTAGCCTGCCAGGGTCAAGATGAGTAGACTGCCGACCTATGAAAGCGGACACGTTGCGCGGACACCTCGACGCGTTGCTGCTCGCCGTACTCGACGGCCGCAAGCTGCACGGATACGCGATCATCGAGGCTTTGGCGCTGCGCAGCGACGGAGCGCTCGACCTGCCCACCGGCACGGTGTACCCGGCGTTGCGCCGGCTCGAGCGCGCCGGCTGGCTTGCCAGCGAGTGGGACGTGGTGTCCGGCCGCAAGCGGCGCACCTACCGGCTCACTCGCGCCGGGCAGCAGGCGCTGGCCGCGGAACGGGTGCAGTGGCGGGAGTTCACCACGGTGATCGGTGGAGTGCTGGAACCATGACCACGACAAGCCAGACCGCGGCAAGCCCCATCGAGGCCTACCTGGCCGAACTGGACCGCGCGCTGATCGGCCGCCGCGGCACGAAAGCGGACCTGCTCGCCGAAGCCCGCGACGGTCTGCGCGACGCGGCCGAGGCGTACCGCGAGGGCGGCTGGAGCGAGGTCGAGGCGCAACGCCGCGCGGTGGCGGATTTCGGTCAGGTCCGCGAGATCGCCGGTGACTACCAAGCGGAACTGAGCATGCACAACGGCGTACGGACGCTGTGGCTGCTCGTGCTCGGCGTGCCCGCGATGCAGACGTCGTGGGAGGTGGCGCGCATCTTCACCTACGGCTCCTGGTCGCGGCTGACCACGCCGAACCCCGGCTGGTATCCGTACGTCACGCAGTTCACCCACGCCGCGATCTACGCCGTGCCGGTGCTCGGCCTGCTCGCGCTGCTGGGCATCCGGTTCCTCAGCCGCCGGTTCGACGGCGTCCGCACGGCCCGGGTCAGCCGGACGCTCGGCGCGATCGCGGTGGGCCTCAACCTGTTCTCCGTGCTGCTGCTGATCGGAGCGACCGGCGTGGTCGACGCGGCGCGGCTGTTCCTGAGCGGCCCGTGCGGCGTGCTGATGGTCGCCTGGGTGGTCCTGTCGTTCCGACTTGTCGTGCTAGCGCGACGTTCCTGGCGGCGGTGTGCCACGATCGTCGCGTGACGACCGCGCTGATCTACCTCGTAGTCATGCTGCTGGTGGCCGCCGTGGTGTTCCTCCTGGCCGCTGTGGTGTTCGGCCGGGGCGAGGAACTGGCGCCGCTGCCGCCGGGCAGCTCGCCCACTCGTCTGCCCGCCGAGGACATTACCGGCGAGGACGTCCGCCAGGTACGCTTCCAGCTGGTGTTCCGCGGGTACAAGATGTCCGAAGTGGACTGGGTGCTGCGCAGGACCGGCGTGGAACTGGACGAACTGCGCGAACGGGTCGCCCGGCTCGAGGCCGCGCAACAGCCCCGCGAAGCAGCGCACCGGAGGCCGACGGGTGAGTGACCTGGTGCTGTCGGTAGACGTCGCGGCACCGGCTGGCACGACCTGGCTCGCACTCACCGACTGGGCCCGCCAAGGCGAGTGGATGCTCGGCACGCAGGTACGGGTCGTCGAGGGCAACGGCCGCAGCGTCGGCTCGAAACTCGCGGCCTTCACCGGCTTCGGAGGCATCGGCTTCACCGACACGATGGAGATCACGACCTGGGAACCGCCCCTGCGCTGCACGGTGCGCCACCTGGGCAGCCTGGTGCAGGGAACCGGCGTGTTCCAGGTGCTGTCGAAGGGCGCCGGCCACTGCACCTTCGTGTGGGCCGAACACCTCAAACTGCCCTTCGGCCTGCTAGGCCGCGCAGGCTGGCCCCTGGCGCGCCCCGCGTTCGCCCTCGGTGTACGCCATTCACTGCGACAGTTCGCGAGGTTCGCGGAAAATTATTCAATGGGGGAACAATGACGGAGCTACTGGGCGAAGACGGCATCGCCCGCTGCAGCTGGGGTAACTCAGCCCCCGATTACGCGACGTACCACGACGAGGAGTGGGGCGTCCCGCTCCACGGCGAGGCCGAGCTGTACGAACGCCTGTGCCTGGAATCGTTTCAGTCCGGACTGTCCTGGATCACCATCCTCCGCAAACGCGAGAACTTCCGGAAGGCTTTCCGAGGCTTCGCACCGGAGAAGGTCGCCCGCTTCAGCGAAAAGGACGTCAACCGCCTCATGCAAGACGCGGGAATCGTCCGCAACCGCGCGAAGATCGAGGCAGCCGTGAAGAACGCCCGCGCTGTCGCAGACCTGGACATCCCACTGGACAAGCTGCTGTGGTCCTTCGCCCCCGCGAAACACCGCCGCCCCCGCACCATGGCCGACGTCCCGGCGATCACCGACGAGTCGAAGGCAATGGCGAAGGACCTGAAGAAGCGCGGCTTCGCCTTCCTGGGCCCGACCACCTGCTACGCGCTGATGCAAGCCACCGGCATGGTCGACGACCACGTAAAAGGCTGCTTCCGCGCAACGTGAAGTACGTGAGGGGAACCCTCACGTACACAGATTCCCCCAGGGTGGCCCTCACGACCGGCCGCTCGTTCGGTGAGGGGCCCCTTCACGGACGTGGATTCCCCCAAGGAGCCCTTCACGGACCGCCCGGCCGCTGCCCGCCCCGCCCGCCACCCGGGATGCGCCCCCAATGCGGCATTGGGTGCGTCAGATGCACCCAATGTGGCGTTCGGTGCATCCAACGCACCCAATGCCACATTGGGGCGCTAACCCCCACCCCAACCAAACCGCCGCCGGTGCACCCAACAATCAGTTGCACCCACCCCCCCGCAGCCGATGCACCCAACGAGCGAGGCACCCAGCCCTCCCCCGCACCCCGATACGAAGCTCTCCTGCGGTTCGGGGGTGCTTGTCAAGGCATCTTTCCCGCCTTGACAAGCACCCCCGAACCGTCAGCACAATCAAGCTTCGGGGTGGCCCACGCAACCCTCTTTTTATGCGGCGCAGCCGCTCCTCTTTAACCTTCACTTCCCCTGAAAATTAGGCCGCCGCTTCCCCACAAACGCCTCCACAGCCTCCGCATGATCCGCAGTACCCCCCAACTCCGTCTGCGCAGCGTCCTCAGCAGCCAACGCCTCCTCCAACGAAGACTCAGCCGCCACCCCCAACACACCCTTGATCTTCGCGTAAGCCACCGTCGGCCCAGCCGCGAGCTTCGCCGCCACCTTCTGCGCCCGAGCGGCCAGCTCCTCGTCCGGCACAACCTCCCCGACGAGCCCGATCCGCAACGCCTCCGCCGAGTCCACCGTCCGCGCCATCAGCATCAACTCGGCAGCCCGCCCGTACCCGATCAACCGCTGCAACGTCCACGACGCGCCCGAGTCCGGCCCAAGCCCGACATTCGCGAACGCCATCAAGAACGACGACGACTCAGCCGCGATCCGCAGGTCACTGGCATACGCGAAGGCCGCGCCAGCACCGGCCGCGGTGCCGTTCACCGCCGCGATGACCGGCTTCGGCATCCCGGTGATCGCCTTGACGATCGGGTTGTAGTGGTCGCTCACCGTGTGCAGCGGGGCCGGGTCGTTCGCCTGCAGCAGGCCGACGTGCTCCTTGAGGTCCTGTCCGGCGCAGAACGCCTTCCCGGTGCCGGTGAGCACCACCGCGCGGACGTCCGGGTCCTCGGCGGCCGCGCGCAGCTCGGCGATCAGGCGCTCCTTGAGCTCGACGGTCAGCGAGTTGTACGCCTCCGGCCGGTTCAGCCGCAGGGTGCGCACGCCGTCGGCGTCGGCGGTCAACAGGACGTCGGATGTGGTCACGAAATGCTCCTCTGAAGCGGCGGCTCGGGTTCTCGGGACTGAGTCTCGCACCCTCGGCGGGCGGCATACCAGCACCGATGCGGCGGCAAATGATCGGTCCGCGTTCGCGCCCGGGCGCTGATGAGGGACAATGGGGGACGAGACCCGGCTGGCATGGGAGTGCGCGACCCGGGCGCGCCGGTTGAGACGGAGGGAGCACGCTATGGCGGCCATGAAGCCCCGGACCGGAGATGGTCCCCTCGAAGTGACCAAGGAGGGGCGGGGCCTCGTCATGCGGGTGCCACTGGAGGGTGGCGGCCGGCTGGTCGTCGAGCTCTCCGCGGAGGAAGCGAAGGACCTCGGCGCCGCATTGCAGGAGGTCACTGGCTGACCTGCGCTCTCCCCGCTCTGTCCACTGTGCACCCCGGTCTCCTTCTGGAGGCCGGGGTCGGTTCGTCTGCGCCCTAAGGTTGCTCGCTGTGCGTAACTCGCTACCACCCGTCCCCACGAAGCTGCCCGAAATCGAGGTCGTCGCCGCGACGCGCCGCGGAGTCCCGCGAGCAGTGCTGATCGCGCCGGCCGAGGCGGAGGAAGGCACAGCGTACGGGTCGAGCGGACGTGCCGCCGAAGTACGCGAAGTGCCCGAAGACGGCGACGCTCCGCGCTGGGTCGCCGGTATCGGCGAAGGCGCGCCGAAGGACTTTCGACAGACCGGTGCCGCGTTGGCGCGCGCGTTCCGCGAAGCGGCCGGGGACCGTCCGATCCGGACAGTCCAGGTCGTACTGCCCGAAGACGCGACAGCCGAGCACGCAGCCGAATTGGCGATTGGACTGTCGCTGGGCGGATACCGGTTCGTGGTCACCACGACAGAGCCGAAGCCGCCGGTGCTCGCCGTACGCCTCGTCGTCGCGCACGAGCGTGCCGTGCCCGCGTACGCAGACGCCGTAGCGCGCGTACGCGTTCTCGCGGCGGCTGCTGCCTTTACTCGCGACCTGGCGAACACGCCGTCGAACATCAAGAACCCGGCGTGGCTGGCGAACACCGCGGCGAAGGTGCTGGGCGGCACGGTCGACGTGACCGTGCGGGACGAGAAGTGGCTCGCCGACAAGGGGTTCGGCGGAGTCCTGGCGGTCGGCGGCGGTTCGGCTTCGCCGCCGCGCCTCATCGAGATGACGCACCGCCCGCGCGGCGCGACGAAGCACCTGCTGTTCGTGGGCAAGGGGATCACCTTCGACACCGGCGGCATTTCGCTGAAGCCCGCCGACGGCATGCACCTGATGCGCACCGACATGGCGGGCGGCGCGGCCGTGATCGCCGCGATGCGCGCGATCGGGGAGCTGAAGCTGCCGGTGCGCGTCACCGCGCTGGTGCCCGCGGCGGAAAACCACGTCTCCGGCGGCTCGTACCGGCCCGGCGACATCGTGCGGCACTACGGCGGCCGGACCACCGAGATCGGCAACACCGACGCCGAGGGCCGGATGGTGATGGCCGACGCGCTCGCCTACGGAATCGCCCAGTTCAAGCCGGACCTGATCGTCGACGCGGCCACGCTGACCGGCGCGATGAAGGTGTCGCTCGGCCTGCGCACCGGCGGCGTCTTCGCTACGGACGACGACCTCGCCGCCCGCGTGATCGAGGCGGGCGCCCGCGCCGGGGAGGCGTGGTGGCGGATGCCGCTGGTCGAGGACTACGCGACCGGCGTCGAGGGCGAACTCGGCGACGTCCGGCAGGCCCCCGGCGGCCCGGGTGGGATCATGGCGGCGCTGTTCCTGCGCGAGTTCACCGCGGGGCTGCCGTGGGCGCACCTGGACATCGCGGGCCCGGCGCGCGCGGACAAGACGTACGACGACGTGGTGCCCGGCGCGTCCGGGTTCGCGGCGCGGACGTTGGTGGAGTTCGCGGCTTCCTACGAGGGCTAGCCGGACGCTGCCGCGGCGGGAGTCGCCGCGGCAGCACGGGGCTAGTTCTTCCCCGCCAGCTCTTCCTCTCGGCGGGTCAGCACGATCGGGTCCCCGTCGGTGATCGCGACCGTGTGCTCGGAATGCGAGGTGCGCGAGCCGTCCGCGGAACGGATGGTCCAGCCGTCCGGGTCGTAGACGATCTTGTCCGTCGTGCGCGCCAGCCACGGTTCCAGCGCGAGCGTCAGTCCGGGCCGGAGTTTCATGCCGCGGCCTGCCCGGCCGCGGTTGGACACGTGCGGATCCCCGTGCATGGTGCGGCCGATGCCGTGCCCGCCGAACTCGGTGTTGACCGGGTAGCCGTAGCCGGTCGCGACCGCCTCGATCGCGGCCGAGATGTCGCCGAGCCGGTTGCCCGGGCGGGACGCCTCGATGGCGGCTTCCAGCGCTTCCTCGGTGGCCCGGATGATCCGCTGGTCCTCCTCGGCGGGCGTGCCGACGATGATCGTGCGCGCCGAGTCGGCCGCCCAGCCGTCGATGGTGACCGCGATGTCCGCGGTGAGCACGTCGCCGTCGCGAAGCGTGTAGTCGTGCGGAAGGCCGTGCAGGACGGCGTCGTTGACCGACAGGCAGATGACGTTGCGGAACGGGCCCTCGCCGAACGACGGCGCGTAATCCCAGTAGCACGAGACGGCCCCGCGCCGCTTGATCATGCCGCGCACGTGGTGCTCGATGTCCATCAGGTTGACGCCGACGTCGGCGAGCTTGCCGACCTCGGTCAGCACCTCGGCGATGAACCGCCCGGTCACGTGCATGCGGTCGATCTCCGCAGGCGTCTTCAGCTCGATCACGACTACCTCGCGTCCTCAAGTTCCGGTATTTCTATACCGGAAACGCTAGCACGGTACCGGGATACAAATACCACCCCGGCGGCTAATCCGTCCTGCCGAGCACGTGGTCGCGGAACGCTTGGACGGCGGGCGAAAGCGGTTCCCCGGCGCGCCAGGCCAGCCCGATCGTCCGGTGGACCGGCGGGTGCAGCGGCACCTCCGCGACCCCGGCAGGGGAGCCCGGCTCGAAGCGCGGCAGCAGCGCGACGCCCAGCCCGGCCCCGACGAGTCCGCGGACAGTGTCGGATTCCTGGCCCTCGAAGGCGACCTTCGGCGTGAAGCCGGCGGCAGCGCAGAGGTCGTCGGTGATCCGGCGCAGTCCGTAGCCGGGTTCCAGCAGCACGAACGGCTCGTCGGCCAGCTCCGTGACGCGCACGCTGCGCCGCCCGGCCAACCGGTGCCCGGCCGGGACCGACAGATGGATCGGCTGCCGGTCGAGCACGACGGTCTCCAGCCGTTCGTCCTCGACGACCGGGGCAAGCAGAGCGAGATCGAGTTCGCCGGACACGAGCCGGTCGACCATGTCCTGCAACGAACCCTGCACGAGGGAGAACCGGGCGGTCGGGGCCTGTTCGCGATACCTGCGCAGCAATTCCGGCACCAGCGACCGGCCGAGCAGGTGCAGAAATCCGAGCACGACGCGGCCGCTCGCCGGTTCGATCTCCTCGCGCGCGAGGCGGACCCCGGCGTCGACCACGGGCAGGGCGCGTTCCGCCGCGTCGGCCAGCAGCTCGGCGGCGCGGGTGAGCCGGACACCGCGCCCGTCGGGCACGGTCAGCGGCGCGCCGAGAGCCTGTCCGAGCGCGGCCAGCCGCCTGCTGACTGTGGGTTGCGGCACTCCGAGGAGCTCGGCCGTGCGAGTGACGTTTCCCGTGCTTCGCAGCGTGGCCAGCAGACACAGGTGCGGGACGAGCTGCGCGGTGAGGCTCTCATTCGGCACGGTATGAATGATGGCAGATCTGCGTATTAGACGTATTGATTAGCGAAGCTTACTTTCGAGGTCATGCTGTCCTCCGCCCGCCGGGCCAAGGTCGCGGTCGCCGCCGCTGGCTTCACGTCGTTCGCCCTGCTCTACGCCCCGCAGGCGGTCCTGCCGCAGCTCGCCGGGCAGTACCACCTCGATCCCGGCGGCGCGGCGCTCGCGGTGAGCGTGGCGACCGGCGCGCTGGCGATCTCCGTGCTGCCCATCGCCGCGCTGTCCGAGGCGATCGGGCGGCGGCCGGTGATCATCGCGTCCGTCGTGCTCTCCTCGGTGCTCGGGCTTCTGCTTCCGCTGATGCCGAACTACCCGCTGCTGCTGGTGCTGCGCGCGGTACAGGGCGTCGCGATCGCCGGATTCCCCGGCGTGGCCACGGCTTATCTCGTGGAACGGCTCGGGAAGACCGGCGTCGCGGCCGCGGTCGGCGCGATGATCGCGGGCAACACCATCGGCGGCATGACCGGACGGCTGGCCACCGGGTTCACCGCCGGTCCGTTCGGCTGGCGCGGCGCGCTGTACGTGGTGGCTGGGCTTTCGCTGGTCTGCGCGGTCGTGACCGTGGTGACGCTGCCGCCTTCTCCGGTCCGGACGGGGGAGCGGCAGGGCCTTCGGGACATCGGAGTGGGCCTGCTTTCCGCCGTGCGCCGGCCGGTGTTGCTCGCGCAGTACGCCGTCGCGCTGCTGGCCATGGGCGCGTTCGTCGCGCTGTACAACGCGGCCGGGTTCCGGCTGACCGGCGAGCCGCTGAACCTGTCGCCGGCGATCGCGTCGCTGGTGTTCGTGTCGTACGCGCTGGGCTCGGTTTCCTCAGCCACGGCCAATCGATTGTCCGCGCGGATCGGCCGTCGGCAGGCGCTGGTCGGCGTGCTGCTGCTGACCGCCGTCGGGGCGCTGCTGACGATTCCTGACTCGCTGCCGTTGATCGTCATCGGCTTCCTCGTGTTGACGACGGCGTTCTTCGCCGCGCATTCGATCGCGAACAGCTGGGCCGCGGCCGAGGCTCCGGAGAACGCGCGCGGGCAGGTCGGCGGGCTGTACATGCTGATGTATTACCTGGGCAGCAGCGTCGGTGGCGGGGTCGGCAGCGTCGTCTACGGAGCGGACGGGTGGAGCTGGTTGATCGTGGCCGTCGTGGTGTGGCTCGGGCTGGCCGTGGCGGCGGTGCAGATGGGCACGCGGGTGCGGAGCGAGAAGCGGGTGCTGGTGGGCAGCTGACCGCTCACGAGCACGCGGTGGCCACCAGCAGCCCGCCGCCGACCGGCAGCAGCGCCGGGATCAGCCGGTCGTCCTCGCGGACCGCTCGCGCGACCTCGCGCAACGCCATCGTCTCCGGGTCGCGCCGCGCCGGGTCGGTGAGCCTGCCGCCCGCCAGGACCTGGTGGAACACGATCACCCCGCCGCGGCGCAGCAAGGCCACGCCCTGCTCGTAGTAGCCCGGGTACTCGATCCGCGCGGCGTCGACGAACACCAGGTCGTAGCCGCCCGGCGTGAGCCGCGGCAGCACGTCCAGCGCGCGGCCGACGATGAGCCGCATCCGGCCCGGCGGATAGCCCGCCTCGAGGAAGGTCTTGCGCGCCGCCCGCTGGTACTCCGGCTCGACGTCGATCGAGGTCAGCACGCCGTCGGGGGCCATCCCGCGCAGCAGGTACAGCCCGCTCACGCCGGAGCCGGTGCCGACCTCCACGACCGCCCGCGCGGCGACCGTCGCGGCGAGAAACCGCAGCGTCGTGCCTGCTCCGGGGGCCAGCGGGGCGCACCCGAGGTCGACCGCGCGCAGCCGTGCCGCGGCCAGCACGTCGTCGTCGGGCAGGTACCCGTCGACCTGCTCGGCGCCGACCGCCCCGGTCTCGGCCGCCGCCTCTGTCCCCGAACTCACGCGCGAAGGTTAGCGCTGGTTGTCGATAAATCAGCGAAGGCTCCCTGGTAAGCGCCTTCCGGCCCGGGGGAAAGCCCGCGATCGCCCTGGAAAGGACCTCGCCGGCCAACTTCTCAGGCTGCTCTCAGATCGGTCTCATGAGTTCCATAAGGAAGGCCGACAGACTGAGTCTCAACCACACGGGAACACCGTGTGCCCGGCCCGCGTTGGCAGAGGTGAAGAGGAGTTGACCCAGATGGAGGTGCCTGCTCCCCTGATGCAGAACGCCGAACTGCCGGAAGCCGCCCCGGTGACCGTGGACGCAGCCGAGGCGGCTTGGACGCCGCCCTCGTGGGACGAGGTCGTGCGCGAACACGCCGACCGCGTGTACCGGCTCGCCTACCGCCTCACCGGCAACACGCACGACGCCGAGGACCTGACCCAGGAGACGTTCATCCGCGTCTTCCGGTCGCTCGCGTCGTACAAGCCCGGCACCTTCGAGGGCTGGCTGCACCGGATCACCACGAACCTGTTCCTCGACATGGCGCGCCGCCGCTCGCGCGTGCGCATGGAGGGCCTGCCCGAGGACACCGACCGGATCGTCGGCGACGACCCGAGCCCCGAGCAGCACTACAGCGACACCCACCTCGACCCCGACCTGCAGGAGGCGCTCGACGAGCTGCCCCCGGAGTTCCGGGCCGCGGTCGTGCTGTGCGACGTGGAAGGACTGTCGTACGAGGAGATCGGCGCGACGCTGGGCGTCAAGCTCGGCACCGTGCGCAGCCGCATCCACCGCGGCCGCTCGGCGCTGCGCGCGTCGCTGGAGCGCCGTCGCGCGGCCCGGGAGGAATCTGCGAAGGTGCCCGTATGACCGGCTGGCGTTTCGCCGAATCCCACCTCATGCCCGACGCGGTAGTCGCACTGGTCGACGGCGAGCTGACGCCGGTCGCCCACGACCGCGCGCTCGCGCACCTCGCGCGCTGCCCGGACTGCGCGGCCGAGGTGACGTCGCAGCGGCAGGCCGTCGCGGCGGTGAAGGACGCGGGTGCGCCGTCGATGTCGGCGGGTTTCCTGGCCAGTCTCCGGTCGATTCCGGAGCACACTGACCTGCCGGGCACGCCGGACAATCTCGCGGTCACCTCGGATGGTCAGCTGGTGGCGATCCAGCGGCCGGATCGGGTGGCTGGACTGCGCGACGCGGGGGTGCTCGGAGGTGCCGCGCCGTTGGGAACAACCGCGCCGCTCGGGCAGTCGGCGAACGTGCTCGGCGGCGGTCGGTTCGCTTTCAGCCGGAAGCGGGCAGCGCAAGGAGCCGGAGTCGTGGTGTCCGGGCTCGTGCTGAGCGCGCTCGCGCTCGTCGGGACCGCGGCGGATAGCGGGGAAGGGTCCGGCGGGAGCGGGCCGGTTCGGACGCCTAATGCGAACTTGCTGCCGGCGAATATGAATGTGCCTCGGGCTGGTGGGCCTTCTTCCTCTCCTGCGCCTTCTCCTTCGTCTTCGCCGGAGCCGGAGCCGGAGCCGGGGGAGGCTGGGGTGGTTCGGGCTGGGGCTGCTGTCGCGGCTCGGTAGATCGCGGGCGGCTCGTCGCCTGGCGGCGACATTGCGCCCCTTGGTTGCGTGGGGCACCCCGAAGCTTGATTGTGATGACGGACGGCGGGTGCTTGTCAAGGCGGGAAAGATGCCTTGACAAGCACCCGCCGTCCGCATTTGGGCTTCGTATCGGGGTGCGGGGGTGGTGTGGGTGCCTCGATGCGTTGGGTGCACCGGCTGCGGTGTGGTGGTGGCGGGGTCCGGTTGCGGGTCGTGAGGGGAACCCTGAGGGAATCTGCGTACCTGAGGGTGGCCCTCACGTACGAGTCGGCGGGCCGGGAGTGCAGGCAACAGGCATTTCACTGCGGCCTGGGCACACTCATCCCTAGGCTTGGGTATCGTCGACTCCCAGCCAGACTGAACCGCATCCCGGGGAATGATGACCGACCAGCCGAACGCTAATTCTGATCAGTCCGGTGCCGTCGGAACGGACCGGTTGGGGCCTCGGCCGCTTGAGCGGCCCGCGGTCGACCAGCAGCAGGCGGCTGTCTTCGGGCGGCCGCACGGGGTCGAGGGGGCGTTCGACAAGCTTTACACCCCTGCGCCCAACGGGAACGGGCAGAAGCTCAATCTCGCGCCGCCTACGCCGGAGTCGCTGGCGGAGGCGTTCAGCCGTCCCGCGGGGGCTGAGGGAGTGCGGTTGCAGCGGCCGCTCGAGGCTTCCGGGGAGAGCGGTACTTCCGAAGATCCGTTGTGGACGGACGCCAGCGATCCGTGGCGGGATCCGGCGGCCGGGGCGGTGTTGGCTGGGCCTGCGGTCGCTCCGGAGGAGGACGAGGCCGAGAAGCCGAAACTGCCCAAGGGCGCGCAGTTGAGCTTGCCCGAGGTGTTGTTCGGGCGGCGGGTGCAGCCGAAGGCGTTGGCGCTGCTGGGGGTCGTCGCGCTGGTGATCGGCGCGGTGGGCGGGCTGGTCGGCTGGTGGGTCGCGGACACGGGGTCCGCGTTGACCGGCAGCGCCACGATTTCCGAGGCGGAGGCGGCCAAGGAGCGGCCGCCGGGGTCGCTCGCGGACATCGCGCGGCGGGTGTCGCCCGCGGTGGTTTCGCTTGAGGTCGTCAAGCCTGGCGCGGACAGCGGCGAGCAGGGCTCCGGCGTGGTGATCGATCCGCAGGGGTACGTACTGACCAACGAGCACGTGGTCGCGACCGCGGTCGGCGACGCGGCTACGAAGATCACCGCGGTGTTCAACGACGGGACGCGCACCGAGGCCAAGATCGTGGGGGCGGACCAGAAGACCGACCTCGCCGTGGTGAAGGTCAACGTGACCAACCCGGTCGTGATGCAGGTCGGGAAGTCGTCGGATCTGCAGGTCGGGGACGCGGTGATCGCGGTCGGCTCGCCGCTCGCGCTGCAGAACTCGATCACCGCGGGCATCGTCAGCGCGCTCGACCGGCCGGTCACCGCGGGCGGCGACAACGGGGCGGCCCCGGTCACCTACTCGGCCATCCAGACCGACGCGGCGATCAACCACGGCAACTCGGGCGGTGCGCTCGTCGACTCGACCGGGGCGCTGGTCGGGATCAACTCCGCGATCCGCTCGTCCAGCTCCGACGGCGGCAGCATCGGCATCGGGTTCGCCATTCCCAGCGACTACGCGATCAAGATCGCCAAGGCGCTGATCAAGGACGGCAAGGTCAAGCACGCCGACATCGGGATCAACGCGGCCTCGACGGTCGCCGGCTCGACCACGATGGGCGCGCAGGTGCGCAACGTCGCCCCGGGCGGACCGGCGGCGTCGGCGGGGATCAAGGAAGGCGACGTGATCACCAAGGTCGGCGACCACGTCGTGCGCGACTCCGCCGAACTGACCGTCGCGGTGCGCAGCCACGATCCGGGCCAGGTCGTCCCGGTGCAATTGGCCCGCGACGGCGCGCTGCTGGTGGTGGATGTCACGCTCGGCTCGGACTGACATCCGTTCTTAAGCTCCCGTGCGACGTTCGGGCCTGCCAGGACGAGAACAGGCCCGGGTAGTCTTGGGCGGGGCAGCACCGAGCGGAGGTTTCACGGGTGTTCGACAGTGTCGGCTGGGGCGAGATCCTCGTGATCATCATCGCGGGGCTTTTCATCCTCGGACCCGAACGGCTGCCCGAAGCGGCGGCCTGGATGGCGAGGAGCGTCCGCAAGGCCCGCGACTTCGCGACCGGCGCGCGCGAGCAGCTGCGCGAGGAGATGGGCCCCGAGTTCGACCAGCTGCGCAAGCCCCTGGAAGACCTGCGCGGCCTGCGCAACCTCGACCCGAAGCGGGTTGTCGCGCAGCATTTGTTCGACGGGGATTCGGATCCGCTGGGGTTGAATGGGTTCAAGAACGACCTGAACGGATCGAACGGGAACGGTTCCAACGGTGCTCCGACGATCAAGCCGCAGACCGCGTTGCCGCAGCCGGAGCCGTTGAAGCCGGGCGAGCGTCCGCCGGTGGATCCGGACGCGACCTGATTTCTCGTACGACCAGCCGGGCGACGCGCTGATCAGGCTGGGTAGCCTCAGGGCATCAGCTCAACCGACCCTGGAGGTTCCCGATATGTCACGCCGTGCGGCTGCGCTGGCCGGAACGATCGCTGCGGCCGCCTTCGCCGTCGCCGGGTGCAGTGCCGACGACGAGCCCAGCACCAAGGCGCCCGCCACCTACACTTCGGTGCCCGCCCCGGCGATGCCGTCTTCTTCGGCCCCGTCGAACGCTCCGTCGAGCGCTCCCGGGAACGGCAGTGCCACCGGTGAGCAGCCGAACGTCAAGCGCGGCGCGCAGACCGGCGAGGCGGGCGTCGACGTGCTGGTCACCGTCGCCTACCAGGGCGGGAAGGTCACGCCGCCGGCTGAGGTCGTCGACGTCAAGGTCGGCAACAAGGTGAAGATCCTCGTGTCGTCCGACCAGCCGCAGAACATCGACGTCCAGGACCTGCCGGACAAGTCGGGCGACGTGTCCGCGAAGAAGCCCGAGGACATCGACTGGACCGTGAGCAAGCCGGGCGACACTAAGGTGACGCTCCGCGAGTCCGGTGCCCTCCTGGTGACGATCCACGCGTCCTAAAGAGCACAAAAAAAGAGGCGTGCACCTGGATCAGGTGCACGCCTCTTCGCTGAGCAGGATCAGCGTCCGGCGGGGCTGACGTTCAGCATCATCCCGGCCAGCCCGCGCGCCCGGACCGACAGCTGCTTCGCCGCGTCCTTGAGCACCAGCGCCGCCGGCACCTCCGGATCGGACAGCACGATCGGCGTGCCCTCGTCGCCCTGTTCGCGCAGCCGCGGGTCCAGCGGGACCTGGCCCAGCAGCGGCACCGTGGAGCCCACCGACTTCGACAGCGAATCCGCCACCGTCTGGCCGCCGCCCGCGCCGAAGACCTCGATGCGTTCGCCGGTCGGGGTTTCCAGCCACGACATGTTCTCGATCACGCCCGCGACGCGCTGCCGCGTCTGCATCGCGATCGCGCCCGCGCGCTCGGCCACCTCGGCGGCGGCCTGCTGCGGCGTGGTCACCACGAGGATCTCCGCGTTCGGGATCAGCTGCGCCACCGAAATCGCGATGTCGCCGGTGCCCGGCGGCAGGTCCAGCAGCAGGATGTCCAGGTCGCCCCAGAACACGTCGGCCAGGAACTGCTGCAGCGCGCGGTGCAGCATCGGGCCGCGCCACACGACCGGGGTGTTGCCCGGGGTGAACATGCCGATCGAGATGACCTTCACGCCGTGCGCCTGCGGCGGCATGATCATCGTGTCGACCTTCGTCGGCTTCTCGCGCGCGCCCAGCATGCGCGGCACCGAGTGGCCGTAGATGTCCGCGTCCACCACGCCGACCGACAGGCCGCGCTCGGCCATCGCCACGGCGAGGTTCACCGTCACCGACGATTTGCCCACGCCGCCCTTGCCGGACGCCACGCAGTACACCCGCGTCATCGAACCCGGCTGCGCGAACGGGATCACCGGCTCCGCCGCGTCGCCGCGCAGCGATTTGCGCAGCTCAGTGCGCTGCTCGTCGCTCATCACGTCCAGCTCGACCTTGACGTCGGCGACGCCGGCGAGCTTCGAGACGGCCTTCTTGGTGTCCTCGGTCAGCGTCGCCTTCAGCGGACAGCCCGCGACCGTGAGGTAAATCCCGACGGTGACCAGCCCGTCGTCACCGACCGCCACGTCCTTGACCATGCCGAGGTCGGTGATCGGTTTTTTGATTTCCGGGTCGTACACGTCCTTCAGCGCGGTGCGGACGTCGTCGACGCTGGGGAGCTGCTGTGTACCAGTCACGCTTCCATCGTACGTACTGCCCAGTTCAGCTTTGCTTGGCCTTGCGCGGCTTGGAGTCCACGTCGAGATCGTCGCGCAGCCGGTCGAGCTCGCTGCGCAGGTAGTCGCGGGTCGCGACCTCGCCGACCGCCAGCCGCAGCGCCGCCAGTTCGCGGGCGAGGTACTCGGTGTCCGCCTTGGTCTGCGCGGCACGCGTGCGGTCCTCTTCCAGCGACACCCGGTCCCGGTCGTCCTGGCGGTTCTGCGCGAGCAGGATCAGCGGCGCGGCGTACGCGGCCTGCGTCGAGAACGCCAGGTTGAGCAGGATGAACGGGTACGGGTCCCACCGCAGCGACACCGCGACCAGGTTCAGCACGATCCAGACGACCACGATCAGCGTCTGCCAGAACAGGTACTTCCCGGTGCCGAGGAACCGCGCGATCCGCTCGGTGAACCGGCCGAAGGTGTCCGGGTCGATGTTCAGCCGCAGGCGGGCCTGGCTGCGCGGCTGGTCGAGCCTGCGGCCGGTCCTGAGTTCAGGCACGTTCGGCCTCCTCCAGATCAGCGCCGTCGGCGCCATCGGTGACGTCGTGCAGCCCGGTTTCGCGCCAGTCGTCGGGCAGCAGATGGTCGAGCACGTCGTCGACGGTGACGGCGCCGAGCAGGTGGTCCTCGGCGTCGACGACCGGGCCGCAGGCCAGGTTGTACGCCGCGAAATAGCGGGTGACCTCGGACAGCGTCGCTTGCGGGCGCAACGCGGTGAGGTCGGTGTCCACCGCGCTGGCCACCAGTTCGGCGGGCGGTTCGCGCAGCAGCCGCTGGAAGTGCACGACGCCGACGAACCGGCCAGTCGGTGTCTCGGTCGGCGGACGGCACACGAACACCATGCTGGCGAGCGCGGCGGGGAGTTCGGCGTTGCGGATGTGCGCCAGCGCCTCGGCGATCGTCGCGTCCGGCGTCAGCACCACCGGTTCCGGCGTCATCAGACCGCCCGCGGTGTCCGACGAATACGCCAGCAGCCGCTTGACCGGCGCGGATTCCTCCGGCTCCATCAGTTCCAGCAGCCTGCTCTGCTCGGCGGGCGCGAGTTCGGCGAGCAGGTCGGCGGCGTCGTCCGGGTTCATCGCCTCGAGGATGTCCGCGGCGCGTTCCTCGGCGAGGTAGGACAGCAGTTCCTTCTGGTCGTCCTCGGGAAGCTCCTCGATGACGTCCGCGAGCCGTTCGTCGTCCATCGCGTCGGCGACCTCGTGCCTGCGCTTCATCGGCAGGTCGCGCAGGGTCGCGGCGACGTCGACCGCGCGCATCGTGTCGAACAGCATCAGCAGCTGGCCCGCGCCTTGCGGCTGTCCGGCGAGGTCGGTGAGCCCGAGCCCGGCGACCTCGTTCCACGGCAGCACCTGCATCGCGGTGCGCCGCCTGCTCAGGGACAGCCGGGTCGGCCGTTCGCGGACGGCGAGTTTCGCCAGCACCCAGTCCCGGGTGCGGGTCGGCTCCATCGCCGCGTCGACCACGGTGACCCGGGTGTCCGCGCCGGTGAGCGTCGCGTGCGCGTCGAGAAGCTGGCCGCACACCAGCACCTCGTTGGGCCGCTGGTGGAAATGCCGCATGTTGACCGAACCCGTGGCCAGCGTCACGGCGTTCGGTTCGATCGAGGTGACCCGCAGCATGGGCACGAACACCCGCCGCCGGGTCGCCAGCTCCACGACCATGCCGAGGATCCGCGGCGGCTGCTGGTCCAGCCGCAGCCCGGCGACCACGTCGCGGACCTTGCCGATCGACTCCCCGTCGGGCCCGAACACCGGCAGACCCGCGAGCTGTGCTGCGTAAACCCGGTTTGTGCCTGCCATGGCGCCGACACTATCGGCTGGCGCCCGAGCGCGCTCGTGCCGCGACTCGGCGAATTCTCAGGCTGCCATGGCCCACCGGGTGAGCGTGGGCAGCGCGTCGGCGGACGGGCCGTCGTCGTCCTCGGGCAATCCGCCGAAATCGACCAGATCCTGGGCGTGCCACAGCCGGTTCTGCACCGCCCGGACGAGCGTCCACGCCTTGGCGCGGTCGCGGTCCAATCCGCTCGCGGCGAGCTTCGAGTCCAGTGTGGATTCACTGAACCGGTTCCACAGCAACGAAAGCACGCCGTACTCGAGGTCGCCGGCGAGCGGTTTCGGATCGATCACCAGCCACGGCTCGCGAATGCCGGACAGCACGTTCTCGTAGTGCAGATCCTCGTTCACCAGTGCGTTTCCGGCTTCCGGACTGAGGTCGCGGCACACCTCGAGCGCCGCGTCCAGCTCTCGGCGGGGGAGCGGTTCGGCCAGCTCCCGCCACGATTTGGGCAGTTCTTCGAGCAGTTCCTCCGCGACCGCGGACAGCGTGCGGGTGAGCTCGGCGGGCGCGGGCACGGCGAGCCGCCGGGCGAGTTCGCTCATGATCTCGACGGCGGGCAGCAGCGGTTCGCCCTCCAGCGTCCGGCTGTCGTCGAGGCGTTCCAGCAGCATCACGCCGTCCTCGGGCGCGGATTCGAGCAGCAGCACCGATCCTCGACCGGCCCATGTGGACAGTGCGAGCGGCTCGTCGCGCGATTCTTCCTCCACCCAGCCGAGTTTCAGCACGACGCGGGAACCGTCCGCGCGCCGGGCGGGCTGGACGACGCCGACGTAGCCGTGCCGGGCGGTGTCCTCGAACTCCAGCCCCCACTTCCGGGCGTACCGCTGCGCGAGCGCGGGCAGCGAGGCGAGCCACGGGACGGCTTCCGGACCGAGCACCTTGGGGGCGCGTTCAGCGAAGACGGGCGGGATCTCCAAAACGGTCACAACGCCCATCCTGGTCGGGCGCGCAAACCGTTTCCGGGGCTGTTTCGCGCGCGTACAGTGAACGGATAGGGGTTTGGCGAACCCGGGAGCTGCCATGATCGTCGAGATTGTCAGCGCGGTGGTCGTCGCGGGCGGGGTGTGGCTCGCCTCCGCGGTGCGCGTGGTCAAACAGTACGAACGCGGGCTGGTGTTCCGGTTCGGCCGGGTGCGGCCGGAGGTCCGGGATCCCGGGCTGGCGCTGCTGCTGCCGATAGCCGACCGCATGCAGAAGGTGAACATGCAGGTCGTGACGCTGCCGGTGCCCGCGCAGGACGGGATCACCCGCGACAACGTCACCGTCCGGGTGGACGCGGTCGTGTACTTCAAGGTGATCGACCCGGTGCTGGCCGCGGTCCACGTGCAGGACTACCGGTCGGCGATCGGCCAGGTCGCGCAGACGTCGCTGCGGTCCATCATCGGCAAGAGCGACCTGGACGACCTGCTGTCGAACCGCGAACGGCTCAACGAGGGCCTCGAGCTGATGATCGACAGCCCGGCGCTCGACTGGGGCATCCACATCGACCGGGTCGAGATCAAGGACGTCGCGCTGCCGGAGTCGATGAAACGCTCGATGTCGCGCCAGGCGGAGGCCGAACGCGAACGCCGCGCCCGGGTGATCTCCGCGGACGGCGAGTTGCAGGCGTCGCACAAGCTCGCCCAGGCCGCCGCGACGATGGCGGACACCCCGGCGGCGCTGCAGTTGCGGCTGCTGGAGACCGTGGTGCAGGTGTCGGCGGAGAAGAACTCGACGCTGGTGCTGCCGTTCCCGGTGGAGTTGCTGCGGTTCCTGGACGCGCGGACCGACCCCGCGGCGCCGGTCGCGAAACCGCCGGAGCCGCGAGCACCGTCGGCGTCGGAAGCGGCCAGCAACGGACAGGTCGCGCCGCCCGCGAGCGAGGCGAGCGACGTGCCGGATCAGCGGTCGAGGTAGCCGTTCATGCCGAGGACCAGCAGCGTCACGAAGAAACTGCCCCACAGCGCGGCCGTGACGTAGCCGACCACGACGGCCGACAACGCCATCGTGCGGCCGCCTGCCTCGTTGCGGTTGGCCTTGGCCAGCGCGACGTGCCCCATCACGATGCCGGGGATCGCGAGAACGCAGGTCACCAGGCCGAGCACGGAACACACCAGCGCGCCGGTCGCGAGCCCGCTGTCGCTGGTGTTCGGGTACGGCCGGTAGGCACCGCCGTACGGAGGCGGAGCCGGGAAGCCCTGGTACGCGGGCGGCGGCGCGAACGGATCCGGTTGCGCCGCAACGGGATACGGGGTCGCCGATGGTTCCGCGGCAGCAGCCGGCTGCTCGCCGGGCAGCACCGCGACCGGTCCGGGATCGGGTGCGGTCCAGCCCGGCGGCGGGACGGGCGAGTCGGTCTCCGCGGTGGACGACACGGCGTCCGCCGGAGCCTCGTACGGCGTGGGATCGGCGGTGGCCGGCGGCTCGTACGGAGCGGGGTCCGCGGTCGGCGGCGGCTCGTACGGCACCGGATCGCGGTCGGACGGGGTGGTCATCGGGGCTCCCTCACGGTGCCGGGTTCGGAGGACGACGCTACCGGGTTTCGCGGCGGCATCAGCCGAAAACTCCGGACTGGACCAGCGCGCGCACGACCAGCGGGACGGCGATGCCCCAGACGATCAGCGCCGCGTAGCCGATCACGAACCCGGCGACCGCCAGCGCGCCGCCGGTGCCGCGGCCGCGCCGGGCCCGGTAGAACGCGACGTGGCCCATCACGATCCCCGCGATGGCCATCGGCCCGCACACCACGAACCCGGCGATCGAGCAGATCAGGGACCCGATCGCGAGCCCAGCGCCGGGTGCTGGACCCCGCGGCGGATAGGGCTGGTGCTCGTACGACGGGTGCTCGTAGCTGTCGCGGCCAGCAGGCTCGTCGCTGCCCTCGCTCATCGGGATCCTTCGCGGTTTCGGGTGGATCAGCACCTTATCCGCACCTTAACGGGGGAAACCGGGGCCGGGCGTGAGCACCCTCATAGCCGCTCGGGCGCGAACCAGTCATACTCCCCGGTAACCCAGCGCCGGGAGCCGGCGTCGCCGCCGAAGGGAGCCCAGAGATGGCCCGTCTTGCCCGGACCGCCGGCCTGACCGATGTGCAGCAGGAGATTCTGTCCACGGTGCGCTCGTTCGTGGACAAGGAGATCATCCCGCACGCGCAGGCGCTGGAACACGCGGACGAGTACCCGGCGGAGATCGTCGAGGGCATGAAGGAAATGGGCCTGTTCGGGCTCACCATCCCGGAGGAGTACGGCGGCCTGGGCGAGTCGCTGCTCACCTACGCGCTGGTGGTGGAGGAGATCGCGCGCGGCTGGATGAGCGTGTCCGGCGTGATCAACACGCACTTCATCGTGGCGCACATGATCAAGCAGCATGGGACGCCGGAGCAGAAGCAGCACTTCCTGCCCCGGATGGCGACCGGCGAGGTCCGCGGCAGCTTCTCGATGTCCGAGCCGGACCTCGGGTCGGACGTCGCGGCGATCAAGACCCGGGCGCGGCGCGACGGCGACGACTACGTGATCGACGGCGCGAAGATGTGGCTGACCAACGGCGGCTCCTCCAACCTGATCGCGCTGTTGGTGAAGACCGATGAGGGCGCGGAGAAGGCGCACCAGAACCTGACGACGTTCCTGGTCGAGAAGCCCTCCGGGTTCGGCGAGGTGCTTCCCGGGCTGACGATCCCGGGCAAGATCGACAAAATGGGCTACAAGGGCGTCGACACCACCGAAGCGGTGTTCGACGGCTTCAGGATCGGCGCGGACAAGGTGCTGGGGAAAGCTCCGGGCAAGGGCTTCTCGTACATGATGGACGGCGTCGAGGTCGGCCGGGTGAACGTGGCGGCGCGGGCCTGCGGGATCGCGATCCGGTCGTTCGAGCTGGCGATCGCG